>VEPF01000051.1:0-24307 GCA_012027055.1 Gemmatimonadota bacterium
AGGGCCAGCTCACGGGACAGGTACCGACGCGGGTGCTGGAGGTGGCCCGGCAGCACGGCGTGCGGGTGATGCCGCTGCTCGTCAATCCCGGTTGGAACCTGGAGTTGTTCCACGCGCTCGTGAACGACAGTGCCGCCCGCGCCCGCATGATTGCACGCATGGTCGAGTTGGGGAAGCAGGACGGCTACTGGGGCTGGCAGTTCGATTTCGAGCAGATCCACGTGGGCGACCGGGACGCCTTGACGGGCTTCTTCCGCGAGACCGCGGCGGCGCTGCACGCCAATGGCATGAAGCTCTCCATCGCGGTGTACCCGGATCCCGGCGAGCTCGCCGGCGGCAGCGCGTTTCACGCCTGGCTCTCGGACTATCTGATCGCCGCGTACGATCTGAAGGCGCTGGCGGACGCGGGTGACTTCCTGTCGCTGATGACCTACCTCCAGCACACGCCTCGCACGCCGCCCGGCCCCGTGGGCGGGCTGCCCTACATGGAGCGCGTGGTGCAGCGCGCACTCGCGCTGGGCGTGCCGTTCTTCTCCATGCACTGGTACACCGACTGGAACGCGGAGCGCAAAGGTTTCAGCTGGTCCCGGGGCCTGGACTGGGCGACCGCGCGGGAACTGGTGGGTCGCTTCGGGGCGAAGCCGCATTGGGACGGCGCGCAGGGCGCGACCTGGGCGCGGTGGGAGCGCCAGGGCACGTTCGAGTACGTGTGGCTCGAAGATGCGCGTGCGCTCAAGCCCAAGCTCGAGCTGGAGCGACGCCACAGCCTGCGCGGCATCTCGGTGTGGCGGATCGGCCAGGAAGACGCGGCGGTGTGGCCGGTGCTGGCGCGGTGGGCAGCGCAGGGCGCGCGCTGAGCCGGCGCGCTTCAGCTGACCAGGTTGAACAGCCGGTCTGGCCTGTCCCGAACCCAAGCCGTCACCACGCAGCGTTCCTCACAGATCCTCAGCTCGCCGGCCGGCCCGCCGCGGGCCGGCGCTTGCGGCAGGCCTTGTAGAAGAGCTTGAACCACGGCACCTGGTAGCTCACCGGGTCGTGACTTCCAAGTCGCTCCGCCAGCGCCACCTCCAGGTAGGTGAGCTGGGCGATCAACGCGGCGGTGGCGGGCTCGGCGAAGACCTCTACCAGCCGCGCGTAGCGGTTCCGGTCCTTGCTCCAGGCATGCGCCCACTGGTTCGCGAGCTGGATGAGCTGAGCGCGGTGCTCGTGGAACCGGGCGAACTCGTCGAGGCTCACCACTCCCTGCCAGGCGCCGGGCAGCCGCTGGTAGAACCCCTCCGCCGACGTCTTCCCGCCGGCGCTGTAGATGCGTCCGGCGAAGTCGGTACCCAGCTGGTCCGCGGCGTACAGCGTAGGGATTTCGACACCCTGCAGCCTGGCGACCCACTGCTCGGGCAGGCCATCGAGCTGCGCCACGACACCGTACCGCTCCTGGAACCGCTGCAGCGCGTCGCCGAGCGCGACGGCATGCTTGCCGACCTTGGCCCGGAGGCTATCAAGGCTGTGGTCGAAAACCATTCCTCTGGAGCTCTCCTCGAAGCGCGTGCGGGCCCGGGCACGCCAACACTCGCACCCCAGAGCGGTGAGCGCCGCGGCGCCGCAGACCAGGATGACGAACCAGGTGGGGATCGTCACCGCGAGGAACTCGCGGGTGACAAGCAGCACCGCGAGGGCACCGGCCATCGCGGCAGCCACGGTGACGATGATCTGTTTCACAGAACCCTCCCTGGGCGACGCTGCCACCTCATGCGACGGTCGTCTTGAACGCCCGATCGCTGCGAATGCAGGTCGGTTCGCTGGTAGAGCCGGCCGGACCCCACGGCTGCGGCTGCCGGGGCCTCGCCGCCGGCGGGGCTCGGGCACGTATCAGGAGCCCAGGTCTTCCGAGGCGGGGAATTCTCCGCGCAGAACCGGACCTGCCAGGCCATGACCTGGCGGAGGCGGACCGCGACGCAGTGAACCATCGCCCCCAGGTGAGCCGAGGAACTTCCGGCTCGAATGCGCCGCCGCGCGCCAGGAAACCGCGCCCAGCCATGCCAGGAAAACGATTGCCAACAGGAAAGACACCAGGTAGATGACGCCGGCGACCTGGTAGTACTGCTGCAACTCAGCGCCCACCGAAGCCCGGTACTGCACGAGGTCCAGCGCGAACAGGGCCGTGGCGATCACCAGGAGAGAGGCAGCTGCAAAGGCCACGCAGGCAAGAAACCGGACCATTCTGCGCTGTTGCAGCAACGCGGCGGTCCCGATGGCCAGCGTGCCCCCCACCAGCGGAAGCAGCAGGGACTGGCTCAGGGCACCGAACGCTCCCAGACGCCACTGCAGGGCACCAGGCTGGACGGGCAGCAACGGGACCACGCGCTCGAGGAACGGGAGTACGATGAGGAGGAAGGCTAGCCAGTAGCCGGTGGCGATGAAGAAACGACTTCGTTTCATGGCTTCCCTTCTTGTGTCTGGCCCGGGCATGCCCGCGGCCGACGCCTCCGTCAACCAGCGTGGCCGGGACCCGGTGCGTGCAGCCGGCAGGGAACTTGCGGACCGCACCGAGAATCATTGCCCTGACACGCGGTTCGACGCAACGTTGAGGCCGACCCCTTGGACCACATGGCCAATCCGACCCGCCCGGTGCCGGCTCGCGGACCAGCCCCGCCTGCTGCTCCTCGCCTGACGCGCGACGGGCGGCCGGCGTCATGGCATGCGTCCAGAGGGCTGCCCCTGGCCCTGGGTCTGCTGGCGCTAGCCCTCAGTGCCGGCCGGCTCGCTGCGCAGGCGTCGGCACCCGCGGACCGTCGCATCGTCGTTTCCCTCGATGCCAAGCGGTTGTGGCTCCTTGAAGGCTCGGACACTCTCTTCGTCGCCAGGATTGCTGCCGGCCGGGAATCCAGCTTCAACTACCGGGGAAAGACTCTCCGCTGGCGGACTCCGGCGGGGGAGCGGACCGTACTCGCCAGGCGCCGCGACCCCGTCTGGACCGTGCCGGACTGGCATTACTACGAGCGGGCTGCAAACGAAGGCCTCAAGCTGGTAGAGATGGTGCGCGATATGCAGTATCGGCTGGCGGATGGGAGCCGCCTCGCGGTTCGCGACCGAGACGTGGTCCGCATCCTGGGGGACCAATACTGGACGGTTCCAGTGGGACACGAGCTCATCGTTGACGGGGTGCTCTACGCCCCGCCCGCCGGCACCCGTCAACGGTACGTACCGGGAGCGCTGGGCACGCGGGCCCTGGACCTGGGCGAGGGCATCCTGATCCACGGCACCAGTCCGTTCAACCGGATGTCGATTGGCGCCGCGGCGAGTCACGGCTGCATTCGTATGGAAACCGCAGATATCGAGCGGTTGTACGACCTGGTTTCCGAAGGCACGCGGGTCTGGATCTACTGAAGCGGGACTGGCAGCCCACGAAGGGAGGGCGCCATGAAGCTGTCACGAAAGAAGAAAATCGCGTTGGTCGCCGGCATGCTGGTGATCGCCGCATTCGTCACGTTCATCGGCACCCGGAATCAGGCGGTCGGAGCCACCGCTGCCATCAAGCTCGACCAGGTCGTGCCGCTGGTGCCAATGCCGGTCGATTCACCTCCCGCGCCGCGGCCTGCCTCCGGCTGGCCATTCAAGCAGCTGCCGCTGATCGCGAAATTCGACGTCCCCGTCCCGCAGATCGTAGCCATCGCCGTTACCGCCCGGCCCGTCTCCATCTCCGACTTGCCGGCCCGGCGGACGCCGCCTGAGCCCGAGGAGGAAGATCCGGGCGTGGCCCCACTGTGGCTCCTGCCGCTGGCTGCCGGCGCCGGCTTCGGCAGTGCCAGCGCCGACTACCACAGCACGGTTCCGGAACCGTCCACCCTCATTCTGCTCTCGGCGGGTCTCGCGCTCACGGGCCTGAAGGCCCGCCGCCGCAAGCGCGAGTAGCCTATCTGCCCGAGCCCGCGAGCGTGAGCGCGAATCCGACCGCGACCGAGAGCCACGATATTCTGGACTTCAGGGCCCCGGTCGCGGTTTCTACCTCGAACGTGTATCTCCGATAACGCAACGTCGGTCCGAGCAGCAGAAGTCGCGGCGAGATCACGAATTCGATCCCACCGCTGCCTTCCGGTGTCAGTATTCCTTCCGTGTCGATGACCGAGAACTCCGGACCGGCGATCAGCGGATCCAGATCGTGCCAGCCCAGGCCGAGCTGTAGCCACGACCGGAAGCGCGATTGCTCATCCCGCTTCGGGTACCACAATCGCGCCCCCACGCCGACACCGGAATCGGTCCAGTTGTCATTCCCACTGCTGGTCGCAGCTTCGTCGAGCCCGAACGTCGTTCGGGAATAGGACGCACTCACGCCCAGCGTGGGAGTGATGCGAAGGGTGGCGGACAGGTTCGCCGCCCAACCCAGCTCGGCGCCATCATCGGCAAATTCGCCAATCGGCAAGGCTGGACCGAGATCGAACCCGAGCGCCAGCGGCCGCGCCTGCTGACCCGATACGGAATTCGCAATCAGCAACAATGCTACTGCGAGCAATCTTCGCATCGCGCCGTCCTGTTGGAGAATTGTGTGGCACATCTGGATCGGGTTGCCGGAGACCTCCAGGAACCACGGGCGCTGGTCGCGCCATGCCGGCCTCGGCCCGCGCCCCTCAATCGGCCCGGTCGCGCCCGAGTGACCCGAGCTCCAATAGTCCTTCAAGAATCGCTCCGCCGCCCCGGCGTGCAAGGAAGGTCGGGACCGAAGCGGACCTGGGGGCGGATGTTGCATGCTTGCAACAAATGCGTTCCGGTTGCCGTCGCGGCCGCGCAACATCGGCGCCGGAGCCAACCCTCCGGCGGACACAACTCTACCTCGCCATAGGATTTCGGCGGCCAGGGCGAGTGGGCCCATACCCCAAAGCGAAGCCCCGCAGCCGACCGGACCGCGGGGCATCGTCGTCCCAGCGCGCGCTGCACGACTTTGAGCTGTGACCCCGTTCGACCCGCCTGGCACGCGCTACCCCTGTTCACGCCCGGCCCGTCCAGGATCGAGAGCCAGTTGACAGGGAATTGACGCGAATCGGCCATCCTGTGCACCGACCACAGGGGCTGGCCTCCCGGCGCGCCCGGAGCCAGAGATGATCGCGTCAAGAAGTGCCCGCACATTTACGGTTTGGTGCTCAGTGCTGGCGGCTGTGTCACCGGTGTCCGCACAGTCTCTGGACAGTCTCTTCGGCAGGCGGGTCCGGATTGAGGCGGATGCCGTGCGCCACGAAGGTGCGCTCCTCAGTCTACCGCCCGGAGTGCGCTATCAAGGGACGCTCCTGAGTGTTACGCCCGGCTGGATCGCGCTCGAACGAGCGGAGGTGGTGCGCTCGTCGGCGGAGCACTTGTTGGCAGCATATTTGCCAACTCGTTCGGGCCCTGCCCCCGCGAGAAGATTTGCCTGGTGGGACCCTACATGAGCACGAGTCAAGCTATCGGGTTGGGAGCAGTGGTCGGCGGCATCCCGGGCGGGTTCCTGGGCGCGATCATCGGCCACCGCTTGATGCGCCACCCCTGGCGGGAGATCACGCCTCCACAGTGACACGTTGCCGATTGCCAGCCCCCGGGGCGGGGCACCACCGGCCATCTGCACGACAAAGCCCCGCAGGCCAAGTGCTTGCGGGGCTTTGCATTCGGAGTGCGCGCTACAGGACTTGAACCTGTGACCCCCGCCTTGTAAGGGCGGTGCTCTGGACCAGCTGAGCTAAGCGCGCGAATGCCGGAATCTCGCGGCGGCCGCGAGCGGTGGCAACGACCCGGGCGGGCGGCGGCGACGTCGC
Source organism: Gemmatimonadota bacterium (assembly GCA_012027055.1). Classification (GTDB taxonomy): domain Bacteria; phylum Gemmatimonadota; class Gemmatimonadetes; order Longimicrobiales; family RSA9; genus VEPF01. Next base: position 5,778 of record VEPF01000051.1, read on the forward strand.
CTAGAGAATGATGGCAAGCGGGATCAGGACGGCGTAGCCGAGCAGCAGCAGCAGTGGGGCGCCGACCGTGGATCCGTCCGCCAGCATGATGTACCCGCCGACGATGGCGGCCAGTCCCGCGGCGAGCAGGACGCCGTTGATCGCCGAGAACTTGAGGGAGACGTGCGAGACGTCGCCGGTCCTGGATTTGGTGCGTGCCATGGGAGGTAGTTTCGCCCCCGGCGAGGGTTCAGGTCAAGGTGAGGGCGGGCTCCGGTCGGCGCCGGGCGGAGCGGTGCCAGGGGGCGGCTCCAGCCAAAATGCGGGATCATCGGGCAGCTCGGCGGCGCGGAGCGCCGCGAGCCGTTGCCGGTCGCGACGTCGCCGGATGGAAAAGAGCACGAGCACGAAGGCGGTGAAGAAGAGGCCGAGCACCACGCCCTGGGTGAGGAACAGCAGCCAGCCGTAGCTGGAGCGCACCTGGCGGCGCCAGAGGCGCTCGAACTGCGGCGAGCTGAGGTAGTAGGTGCCGCGGAGCGCGGTCTCGAGGCTGCCGCGCCTGGCCCAGGCGTCCAGGAAGCGCTCGAAGTGCTCCGGCGAGGCGAGGCCATAGAGGTACTGGACGGCGGTGGCGGAGAGCAGGTAGGCCACGCGTGCGTCCTGGCTCTCGGCCGGCCAGCGGAGCTCGAGGGAATCGAGCGGCGGCGCGCGATTGAACACGAACGCCAGCCGCAGCAGCCAGGCAGCGTCCGCGTCCAGCTGCCGCGCGCTCCAGACGGCGTAACCCTCGGTGAACCAGCGCGGCACGCGCGCGGCGCCGAGCCGTCGCTGCAGGGCCACGTGGGCCAGCTCGTGGCGGAGTATGGCCTGCAGCTGGGTGGGCACGCCGCGTCCCCGGCCGTAGCCCGGGAGCACGATCACGCCGGCATCCGGGAACGCCACGCCCGCGCCCCAGTCAGGTGCGCGACCGCGGGTCAGCTCCTGGAAGCGCCGCTCATCCGGGGTGACGAAGACGACGATCGGCCGGCCGCCTTCGAGCACGTTCCGCGGCATCCCGGGCAGCGGCGTAAGCAGCGCGCTTCCGCTCGCGAGGGCGGCGGCGAGGGCGCGGGTTCCGGGCCAGTAGTCGAAGCGTACGTTGTGCGCCTGCAGCGCCCCGGTCTGGGGGGCGGCCGGAGTTGCCACGAGCAGAGCTGCGGGGAAGAGCCAAGTGCCAGGCGCCAAGCGCCAATACCTTCCAACCCTCTTGGCGCTTGGCACTTGGTCCTTGGCCCTTATGCAACGCCCCCCCATCGCGCGCCGCTAGTTATGCCCGGCGAGCTCGAGGTTCGCGCGCACCAGCTCGTGGTCCGGGTCGAGGCGCAGGGCCCGCTCCCAGTGCTCGCGCGCGGTGCGCGAGTCGCCGCGCCGGAAGTGGATGTTGCCGAGCCGGGCGTGCACATCGGCGCTGAAGTCAGGGGCGAGCTCGAGCACCCGCAGGTAGCAGCGCAGTGCCTCCTCGTGCGCGCCGCGCTGATAGGCGGCATCGCCCTGGGCCTTGTGTGCCTGGGGCAGAAGCGGGTCCTGCTCGAGCGCCCGTCGGTACAGCAGCTCGGCGGCGTCCGGCTGTTCGCGATACTCGGCCAGCGTACCGGCGAGCAGCAGCAGCGGCGCGGATGACTCGTGGAGCGCGAGTCCTTCCTCGAGCAGCGAGTCGGCGCCGCGCGCGTCGCCGCGCAGGGCGGCGACCAGGGCGGCGTTGTAGTAGTACTCGGCGCCGGGCCGGGCCGGGCCGAGGCGCTGGCGGTACTCGTCGAGCGCGGCCGCGGCGGGCGCGAGATCCCGGCTACCGAGCAGGATCAGGCCCCGCAGCAGCGCGGTCCGCGGCTCGCCGGGGCGCAGCGCTTCCGCCTCATCGAGCACCAGCAGCGCGTCCGGCGAGCGATCCAGGGCGCGGAGCGCGACTGCCAGGTTGATGTAGGCGGGGAAGCTCGGGCCGCACTCCTCGAGCAGCGCCTTCAGCTGACGCACGGACTCGCGCAGCCGGCCTTCCTGGAGCGCGATCAGCGCCAGGTGGAAGCGGGCCGGCAGGTCGGCTGGCTCCAACTCCAGCACGCGCGCGAACTCGCGGGTGGCATCCGCGAACATGCCGGTCCGGAAGAAGGCGACGCCCAGGTTCCGGCGTTCATCGGCTTCCGCCGCGCTGGGCCGGGCCGGCTCCTGTGCGCGGCGCCCCAGGCGGTGTGCGAAGCCGGCCTGGATCAGCCCGAACAGGGCCTTGCCGACGGCGAACTCGCTGAGCGCGGTCTCCTCTACCACCTGGGCCACCGTACGGGTGCCATCGAAGCGTGGAGCCACGGTCTGCTGCTCGGGCGCAAGCTGCACGCCCGCGGCTTCCAGGCGGGCGTGCTCGACCTCGAAGAGCAGGTCGAGGGATGGGATCTTCTGCTCGATCAGGCTCCACTCATCCACGCGGCGCGCGGCCTCGAGCATCAGGCTCTCGGGATTGATGGAGACCAGGATGTCGTTGTCCGGACGCTCGTCCACCTCGAAGTGGAAGTTGCCGCGGGACCAGGTGAAGAGCTGGTAGATGGCCTCCTCGATCTGGAGCCGCACGTATTTCACGAGCTGGCCGCGATCGATACGCTGCTGCTCGCCCAGCAGCTCGCCGAAGCGCCGGTGGGGCTGGCGCTGCTGCTCCGCCAGGGCCTGCTCGACCTGCTCGGAAGTGACCAGGCCATCGCGCACCAGCAGGTGCCCCAGCCGGTCGCGCTGGTTGACGATGCGCGCGTGGACGATGCGGCCGCGCTCGAAGAAGATGTGGCCCAGCCGCGAGCCGTCCGCGACCGCCAGCCGGCCGGTCTTGAATCCGAGCGCGAGCAGCTGGCAGACATCGGCCAGGCTGGCTTCCTTGAGGCTGCCCTTGATCGCCATGCAATTCCTCGCGGGTACCGCGGCTCCGGCCGCGCCCGCCTTTCGTCTTCAGTCCAGGTTCGGCAGCAGCGTGTCCTGCAGATACGGCCAGCGCCAGAGCACCGTGTCCGCGCCGAGCAGGCGCTCGCGCTGCGCGTCGGAGAGCGCGGCAGGCGCGGGGCTCGCGGCCACCGGCTCGCCCTCGCCAAGCGGGACCAGTTCCACGACCAGGCCGCTCTCCAGGCGCGAACGCAGCCGGGGCTCCAGCCCGAGCAGCTCGCGGGGCGGGCACGCGGCGCTGAACACCAGCTGCCCGCCGCTGCGGCGCACATCGTCGTAGAGGTGGAAGAGCTCCTGCTGGGCGCGCTCGGTATCGACCAGCGCATCCACGTCATCGATCACCAGCACGCGCGCCCGCCGGTAGCGGGCGCGCCAGCTGTCCACCTGGTTGCGCGCGAGCGCGTCGATCAGCTCCGCGGCGAAGCTCTCCCCCGAGCCGACCGCGAGCGGCAGGTCGGGCCGCTCCTGCGCGATGGCCCCGGCGAGCGCGACCAGCAGCGCAGTCTTGCCCGCGCCGGCCGGGCCGTGCACGTAGAACGGGTTGTAGCGCTCGCCCGGCTCCAGGGCCACCGCGCGCGCCGCGCGGACGGGCAGCAGGTCGGGGCTGAGCGCCAGCTCCGCGAACGTGGGTCCGGCGGGCGGTTCGGGCAGCGGCGCCATGCGCTCGCGCACTTGCCCCAGCAGGTTCTCGGCTTCCGCCACCCGGTCGGGGTGGTGCAGCAGGTCGGCGCGTGCCAGCTCGGGCGCGTGGGCATCGAGCTCCTGCACGGCCGCAGCGATCTCCTGCAGACGCGTCACGTCCTGCTCGAAGCCGGCGAGCAGCGCTTCGGCCGCGGCGTGGTCGAGCTCCACGCCGAGCGCACCCTCCAGGCGAGTGGTACGGAAGCCCATGGACTGCCAGCGCTCGATGGCTTCACCCAGCAGCCGCTCGGGTGCGGCCTCGGCCGGCGCTTCCTCGAGCACGCCCGCGATCTCACTCAGGAACGCCTCGAACTCGTCCCGACTGACGGCCGGCCGCTCCCCCAGCCCGAGCAGGGCCGCCACCTCCTGCGCGCCCACCGCCCGCCGCTCCAGTTCCTGCACCGCCACCACGCGGTTGAGCGCGCCCTGCAGCTCGCGCACGTTCGCCACCGGCACGCGCGCCAGCGCCTGGGCCACGCCCGCGCCCAGCGCCAGCCCGCGATCCTCCGCTTTGCGGGTCACGATCGCCACGCGCGTCTCGTAGTCGGGAGTCCCCAGGTCGGCGATGAGGCCGCCGGAGAAGCGCGAGAGTAGCCGCTCGTCCAGCCCGTCGATCTCGGCCGGCGGGCGATCGCTGGCGAGCACCACCTGCCCGCCCCGCGCGAGCAGCCCGTCCCAGGCGCGGAGCAGCTGCTCCTGCGCCGCCCGCCGGCCCGCCAGGAACTGCACGTCATCGAGCAGCAGCACGGCCACGTCCCGGAGCTGCTGCCGGAAGGCGTCGCGCGAGCCGCCCTCGATGGCGTTCAGCACCTCGTCCATCAGGTGCTCGAGCGTGTCGTACATCACCTGCAGCTGCGGGTGCAGGCGGCGGATGTGCGCGCCGATGGCGGAGAGCAGGTGCGTCTTGCCGAGACCCGAGGCGCTATAGATGAAGAGCGGGTTGTAGGCCGTGCCGGGCGTCTCGGCCACCCGCCGGCCGGCCGCGGCCGCCAGCCGGTTGGCGGAGCCTACGATGAAGCCGTCGAAGGTGTAGCGCGGGTCCAGGTCGAGCGGCATTACGTTCGTCTCCTCACTGCGCCGGTACCGGCTGGCCGAAACGCCGCGACAGGCTCTGCAGCACCAGCTGGCTCGCGGATTTCAGGGTCGGGAACACGCCCTGCCCCGCCACGGCCGCCGCGGCGAACGCGGGCGCACCCCGGAAATTGAGCAGGTCATCGAGCTCATCGACGGACACCACGCCTGGCAGGTCGCGCTTGTTGTACTGCAGCACCAGCGGCAGGTCCAGCACGTCGATGTTCTCCTCGAGCAGGTTCTCGTGCAGGTTGCGCAGGCTTTCGATGTTGTCTTCGTAGCGCTCGCGCTGCGAGTCCGCCACGAACACCACGCCATCGGCGCCGCGCAGCACCAGCTTGCGGGTGGCGTTGTAGTAGACCTGGCCGGGCACCGTGTAGATCTGCATGCGGGTGCGGAAGCCGGAGATGCTGCCCAGGTCGAGCGGCAGGAAATCGAAGAACAAGGTGCGATCCGTCTCGGTGGCCAGCGAGACCATCGGCCCTTTCCGCTCGTCCGGGACGAAGGCATGGATGTACTGCAGGTTGCACGTCTTGCCGGAGCGGCCCGGCCCATAGTAGACGATCTTGCAGGTGATCTCGCGGTTGGCGTAGTTGACCAGGGACATGCCCCTCACCGCTCCGCGCCGAGGAAGTCGAGGCCCGCGGCGAGATCCCGCTCGAAGCCGGCCTGCGTGGTGGTCTCGGGTGCGCCGCGGAACTCGGGCAGGGCGCGCACGGTCCGGGCCAGCTGCTGGTGGAACAACTGCACGAGGCCGAGCGAGGAATCGGCGTCGAAGATCGCCACCAGAATCAGCTCCGCTTCCGGCGTGGGCACCGGAGCGATGAAGATCTGCCGCTCGCGGCCAGCATGGTGGAGGTGCTCCCAGTACGGCGCGTCGGTCAGCTCGGCAAGGGCGCGCGAGGCGGCGTGGATGGCCGCGGCCAGCGCCGCGACGTTCATCACCTCGTAGCTGCGGGCGAAGCCGTGCTGCCCCAGTACCTGGCCCGCGCCGTTGATGACCAGCGCGATGCGCACGTGCGATTCCCGCACGAAATGCCGCAGCGGCGGCTTGAGCGCCTCGACGGCCCGGGCCAGCTCGGAGGCGTGCATCATGCCAGCGCCTCCGCCGCCCGGTTGGCCTCGAGCCGGACCAGGCCGAGTTGCGCGGCCGGCTCCGCGACCACCACCACCATCAGCTCGCCCGCGCCCACCATGATCACGTGCCCCTCGGCGGTCTCGAGGTGCAGCGTGTGCGCCGGCCCGAAGCCCGCGCCCGCGGAAGCGGTGTTGCTGCGCCGGTAGAGCGCGGCCGCGAGCGCGGCCACGGCCTGACCGGACACGTCCTCCGCCAGCTCCGCCGAAACCGGGATCCCGGCTTCGACCTCCACGACCAGCGCGCCGCGCACGCCGCTCACCCGGCTGAGCCGCTCCACCGAAGTGCGATAGGGATCGCTCATCCGTACACCTCCAGGTAGCGCGTAGCCATTTCGCCCGCCTGGGCCGCCGTGCGCAGCACCCACCCGACCGGGGCGGTGCGCTCCGCCGCCAGCAGCACGATCGCGCTCCGGCCGACGGGCGCGAGGTGCAGCAGCGCGCCCTCGCACTCGAGCAGCATGCCGTGCCATTCTCCGAGCGCGAGCTGGCCGGCCATCCGGCTCGCCTCGGCGATCGCCCCGCCCAGGATGGCGCTCAGGGCCTCCGCGCGGTCTCCCACGCCACCGTGGAGCGAACCGGCCAGCACCAGGCCGCGCTCGTCCAGCAGCAACGCCCCGAACACGGGCCCGACTTCGCTGATGGTGGCGAACAGCCGCGCGGGGTCACCCCCCAGCACCGTCCGGCCATCCGCCTGATGCACGGGCGCGCTCAGCGCCACGATTTCTTCGGGAAGCCCGGCCAGCGCGGTCGGGGGCGCGCCCGCGACCGCCGTGCCGCCCGCCGGCGCTGGCGGCGGTTCGGGAGGCATGGCCCACGGGTCGTCGCCGTATTCCAGCGGGCTGGGCGCGGGCTTCTGCAGCTCCTGCCGCGTGCCGAGCAGCCGGAGCGCCTCCTGCACGGCCGTGTCTCCCGGGCGCAGGATGGCCGCGCGCTCGAGCGTTTCGCGCGCCCGGCTCAGCTGGTCCTGTTCCAGGTAGCAGAAGCCCTGACCCCGCAGCGCCTCGAAGTGGTTGGGATCCAGCCGCAGCACTGTGGACCATTCCTCGGCCGCGCGACGCCGGTCGCCGCTCTCCAGGTGCAGCAATGCGAGCAGCGAGTGCGCGTCGGCGTGAGTGGGATAGTGCTCAAGGCCGCGCAGGCACAGCTGCAGCGCGGCGCTGCGGTGTCCCATCCGGCGGTAGGCGCGCGCCAGCGGCAGGAACGCGAGCGAGGCCGGATCGCGGGCCACCTCCTCGCTCCACCGCCGCAGATCGCTGGCTGCCGGTGCTCTCATGCTCCGTCCACCGCCCTTTCCAGAACCTGTGTGAGGGTACGCACCGCAACCAGCGCGCCCCGCACCTGCTGGCGCACTTCACTGGTCGGGCTGAGCACCACGAAGTTGTCCCAGGCGCGGGCGGCCCGTTCCAGCTCACCCGTCCTGATCGCCGCGAAACCCAGCCGGTAGTGCGCTTCCGGCGAGAGCGGGTCCAGCGCGACGGCGCGGCCGAACGCCTCGGCGGCCGCGCGGACGCGGTGCTGCGCCAGCAGCGCCCGCCCTGCGAGGATAGCGAGCTCGACGCGCTCCGGGTAGGAGCCTTCCAGGTCGGCGGCGAGCTTCTGTGCCTCATCCACCTGCCCGGAACGGAGCAGGGTTTCGACCTGCTCGCGCGCGGCCCGCAACTGTTGCTCGGAGAAGCGCACGCGCTGCTCCGCGATGCTCACCAGCCCGGTGCTCACCAGCCCGAACACCACCTTGCCGACCTGGAACTCGCTCCGGCCCAGGTCGGCCGCCAGCTGGCGGACGTCGCGCGCGCCGTCCAGCTCGGCGAGCACTTCCCACTCGTCCGGCTTCAGGTCCAGCGGAGAGACATCCCGGTCCGCGGTGGGCGACAGCGCCGGCACCGCTTCCGGTCCGGGCACCTTCGCCTCCAGCCGGCTCCACTCGTCGATGCGACGCGAACCCTCCATGAGCAGCGAATCGACACGCACCCGCGCCAGCAGCCGCAGCTCCTCGATCTCCGCCCGCTCCTCGAACTTGAAGTAGCCGTCGGTCCAGGCCATCAGCTCGTAGATGGTCGCTTCCATCTGGAAGCGCAGCTGGCGCTCCAGCTCCTCTTCCGGCACGCTGCCCATCTCGAGCAGGATCTCGGCCAGGCGCCGGGTCGGCTCGGAGTGCTGGATCTCGAGCGCGCGGTCCAGCTCGCGCTGCGTGAGCTTGCCGGCGCGGATCAGCAGCTGGCCCAGCCGGCGGGTGGAGCGCCGGCGCACCGCGAAGACAATGGCGCCCCGGCTGAAGTGGATGATGGACTCATCGCTCAGCCGGTCGGAGCGGATGGTGAGCACGCCGGTCTTGTGCGCCAGCTCCAGGAGCTGCAGCACATCCCCGACTCCCAGTTCCGCGAGCGGCCCCTCGATCGCCATCCGCTTCCCCCGTCAGGCCGCGTGCGCCCGCAGCCGCGCCAGCTCCTGCTCCGTGCCGGGGCGGGCCGGATCCAGGTGCCGCAGGCGCTGCCAGGCCACGATCGCATCCACCACCCGCCCCTCGGCCTCCAGCAGCTCGGCCAGGCGCGCGAGCGCGTCGAGCTGATAGGGGTCGATGATCAGCAGGTCCACCATCACCAGCACGGCATGGCGCGGGTAGCCGTGCTGCTCGTACAGCGCCGCCAGCCCGAACGCGGCCGCGCCATAGGTCGGCAGCACGCTCAGGGCGTGCCGGAACTGCAGCTCCGCCTCTTCCTCCCGGCCCTCTTCTGCGAGCAGCGCCGCCAGCTCGGTGCGCGCGCCCACCGCGGAGGGGTAGAGCGTGAGCGCCCGCTGGAGCACCGACTCGGCGCCATCCAGGTCGCCGGCCGCCCGGTACGCGGTCCCGAGCTGGGTCAGCAGCGCGACGTCGTCGGGCAGCTCCAGCCGCGCCCGCTCCAGCACCACCGCGGCCTCGCCGTGGCGATCCAGGCGGGCGAGGGACTCGCCCCGGACGCGCAGGCACTCCACATCACCCGGCCAGTCCTCGCACAGGGCCGTGGCGGTCTGCTCTGCCTCCTCGCACCGGTCCAGCTCCAGCAGCGAGCGGGCGGCCCCCAGCAGCGCGTCCCGGCGCTCCGCGGAGTACCGGGCGTGCTGCTGGTACTCCCGGATCTCCTCGAGCACCAGGTTGAAGCGCTCGACAGCCTCCCCGGAAAGGCCCTGGCGCAGGAAGATCTCGCCCTGCAGCAGCAGCACATCGACGCGGTTCGCGCCTGCCAGGGCGGCCCGGCGGGCGTTGGCCGTGGCGGCCTGCAGCTCTCCCACCGCCAGCGCCGCGCGCGCCTGATCCAGGGCGCGGCCGGCGCCGTTCTCGCTGGGCGGCCCGGAGACCGTTGGCGCCAGCAGCTCCGGCAGCGGCGCGGCCGGGAACAGCTCGTCGAGCGCTTCGGGCACGAACTCGAACGTGGCCACGCCCTCGCCCACCGCCAGGCGCTGGGACACGTCCAGCTCGGGCGCGAACACGCCTTCGTTGTCGAACTGCAGGTCGATCAGCAGCTTGAAGCGCGCGCCCGGGATGTAGGGGTTGAGCTCGAGCGCGAGCTTGGTCTCGCGGAGCGCACCCTGGTAGTCACCCAGTGCGGAGAGTGCGAACGCCAGGTTGTAGCGCGCGTCCGGCAGGCGCGGATCGATCTCCACTGCGCGGATCAGCGCCCGCCTGGCTTCCTCCGCATTGCCGCTCTCCAACAGCAGTGTGCCGTATCCCGTCCAGGCGAGCACGGCCTGCGGATCGGCCGCGAGCGCGCTCCGGTACGCCGCTTCGCTTTCGGGCTGCCGGCCGTCGCGCTGCAGCATGAGCGCCAGGTTGCGCCAGATGTCGGCGGGGGCGCCGGCGGCGTGCAGCGCGGAGCGGAACGCGGCCTCGGCATCGCCCCCGGCGCCGTGCAGGCGCGCCACCGCCAGGTTGTTCCAGGCGAGTGCGTAGGTGCCGTCCAGCTCGAGCGCCCGGGCATAGCCGGCCACGGCCGCCTCGAGGTCGCCGCCCTGGTGGCAGGCGACGCCCAGCTCGTTCCAGAGCTTCGGGCTGGCGGACTCCGCCTGCAGCAGGTGCTGGTAGAGTCGCTTCGCTTCCGCCGCCTCGCCGCGCAGCAGCAACAGCTCGGCATGCGCCTGCTGCACCAGGTAGCTGTCCTCGCCCTGCTCGGTCGCCAGCCGGAACTCACGGAGCGCATCGTCGTACTGGGCCCGCTGGCGGAAGGCGAGACCCAGGTTGTAGTGCGCGAGCGCACCCTCCTCGGCCACGCCCGGGGTGAGCTGCGTGACGCTGGTCCGATCGCCGACCAGCTCGCGATAGCGGGCGGTGCTGTGCCCATCCAGGGCCAGGTTGTCGTCAGCACGGTCGTAGCCCGGATTCAGCTGGCGGGCACGCGCGGCGGCCGCGCCCGCCTCCGCTTCCAGTCCGAGGTCGCCGTAGATGAAGGCCAGCAGGTGCCCCGCCTCCGCCGCCTTGGGGTCGCGCCGGAGCGCGCGCTCGAGCGGCCCCCGGGCTTCCTGCGGCACACCGCGCGCGTACTGCACCTCACCGATCTGCTGGTGCACGCGCGCATCCTCCGGCGCCAGCGCGGCGGCATCGCGCAGCGAGGCCAGGGCCGCATCCAGGTTGCCGGCCTTCAGCTCCGCGCGCGCCAGCCGCAGGTGTACCGCCGCGTCCTGCGGGCGCAGCCGCAGCAGCTGCCGGAGCTCGCGCACGGCCGCGGCCATTTCTCCCGCGTTGAAGTATGCACGCGCCAGCTGGTCGTGCGCATCCTGGTCGGCCGGCGCCGCGTCCACGCGCGCCAGCAGCTCGCTGACGTGCTGCTCGTAGAAGCCGGTGCCGAAGTACGCGATCTGCAGGTTCCGCTCCGCCACCAGCATACGCGGATCGAGATCGAGCGCCCGCTCGAACTGCTGGATGGCGTCGCGGTACAGTCCCTTGTAGTAGAAGACCACGCCCAGGTTGTAGTGGGCCCCGGCGTCGTTCGGGTTGATGCGGCGGGTGAGGCTGCGCAGGATCTGCAGGTCCCGCGCGGAGCGCGGCGACACCGGCGGCGGTCCGGCGGCGCTGCCGCGGTCTTTCCAGGGCAGCGGTGAGGGCATGGCCGGCGCGGCCGCGGGCGTAATCATGCGCCGTCCCGGACCGCCGGACCGGCACGTCGGCAACGGCCCGCCGAGGGAGCGGGCGAGCAGGCAACGGCGGCACGGATCAGGGCGGTCTCCAAGGTGCCTAGCCTCAACCTTGAGCGAGCGGGCGGGGAGAGCAACGGGTTTCGGCGCGGGCTGATCGCATCCGGCCGGGCCTGCCCCGGCCCCGCCGACCGCCCCGGACTGAACGGTGCAAAATACCGCGGAGTCGGCGGCGGGGTCAAACCGGCAGCGATGTCTCCCTCGCCCATGCGGCCGCCTCCGCGAGCACGTCCGGGAGCGCCGACTCGAAGCTCAGCGCCGCTCCCGTGCGAGGGTGCGTGAAGTGCAGTTGCGCTGCAAGCAGATACTGGCGCGGCACGCGCTTCGCCAGCTGCACGGCCCAGCCGCGGTCGGGACCGCTGCCAGGCGGACGCGCGGGGCCGTACAGGGGGTCTCCCACCACCGGGTGGCCGATGTGCGCCAGGTGCACGCGGATCTGGTGGGTCCGCCCGGTCTCCAGCTCGGCCCGCAGCAGCTCGGCGGCGCGCCAGCGCTCCAGGCGCTGAAAGCGCGTGGCGGCCGCACGTCCCGAGGCCACCACGGCCATGCGTTGGCGTTGGGCCGGCGAACGGGCGATGGGGGCTTCCACGCGGACCGCATCGGTGCGCAGGTGGCCCCAGGCAGCGGCGAGGTAGACGCGGCGGATCCGGCGTTGCCGGAGCGCCAGCGAGAGCGCGCGGTGCGCCTCGTCGTGCTTGGCCACCAGCAGCAGCCCGGAGGTATCCCGGTCCAGCCGATGCACGATGCCGGGGCGGAGGACGCCGCCGATCCCGGAGAGATCGGCCACGTGATGCAGCAGCGCGTTCACCAGCGTGCCCTGCGCGTGGCCCGGCGCGGGATGCACCACCAGGCCGGCCGGCTTGTCGATCACCAGCAGATCCGGGTCCTCGTAGCAGATCCGCAGCGGGATGTCCTCCGGCAGCACGGCGGCCGGCCGCACGGCGGGAAGCAGGATCTCGATGACGTCGCCGGCCACTGGCCGGGTGCTCTTGCGCGGGATGCACCCGTTCAGGCGGACCGCGCCTTCTTCCAGCAGGGCGGCCGCGCGCGAGCGGGAGAGCTCGGGCAGGAGTTGCGCGACCAGCGCATCGAGACGCGCGCCCGCCTGCGCCGGCGCTACCGTGCAGCGCCGGGACGCAGCCGCCTCAGGTGCCTCGTCCAACGTGCTGCTCTTCCTTCCAGAGCGAGAGCGCCAGGACGATCGCGCCCAGCGTGACCGCCGTGTCGGCTACGTTGAACACCGGCCAGCGGCTGGCGCCGATGCCGACGTCGATGAAATCGATGACCCCGTCCGCCGAGCGCACGCGATCGATCAGGTTGCCGATCGCGCCGCCACAGATCAACGCGATGGACCCCAGCCGGACGCGGTCGTGCGCGGGAGTGAACCAGTACATGGCGAGCAGGGCGCCGAGCGCGACCAGGGAAAGGAGCATGAAAACGATGCGTGACCAGGCCCCGATCCTGATCCCGAACGCGGCCCCCGGATTGTGGATGTAGGTCAGCCGGACGAACTCGCCGATGACATCGATCTGCTGGTACAGGTGCATGGAACTCTGAACGCACAGCTTGGTGGCGATATCCGCCGCCAGTACGCCGCCCACTGCGGCACCGAACAACAGTGCCTTGCTGGGGCTCAGCCCGCCCCGCTCACGATCCATCAGGTCCGCCTCATTCGGCTGCCGCTTCGAGCCGCCGGCCGCGCTCAGCCCGCGCGCCGCAGCGCGATCCGGGCCGGTTCACCGTCGATGTCCACGGCGGGCGCGTCCACGCCCGCGGCCGGTGCTCCGACCGCATAGTCGGTCGCCAGGGTTTCCCCGGCGATGTACGCGGCGTGCTGCTCCGCTGCGCGCCGCAGGTCTCCGGCCGCGAAGATGCGGAGCAAGATCCGGTCACTCACTTCCAGCCCGCTGTCGCGGCGTAGCCGCTGGATCCGGTTGACCAGCTCGCGCGCCAGCCCTTCCAGGCGGAGCTCTTCGGTCACGTGCGGATCGAGCGCGAGCGTGGCGCCCTCGCCCGACTCCACCACCAGCTCGCCCCGGGCTTCTTCGTGCAGCTCCAGGTCCTCGAGCGTGAGCAGGTGCGCGCTCCCGCCCACCTGCACCGGCACCGGCTCACCGCGCGTGAGCGGCCGCAGCGCCGCCGGGTCCAGCGCCCGGATCGCGGCCGCAGCCTCCTGGGTCCGGCCGCCGAACCGCTTGCCCAGCTCACGGAAGCGCGGCGTGGCCCGCAGCGTGACCAGCTCCTCCGCCGCCTGCAGGAACTGCACTTCGCGCACGTTCAGCTCGTCCCGTAGCACCGCCAGCAGGTCCTCGGACATGGCCGCGGCGTCCGGGATCACCGCCTGCAGCACCCCGAGCGGCTGGCGCACCCGGATCTTCACCCGCTCGCGGGCGGCCCGGCCCAGCCGGGACAGCACCCGGGTCCAGCGCATCCCGGTCTCCAGGTGCTCGTCGCGCGGGAACTCGCTGGCCACCGGGTAGGAGGCCAGGTGCACGCTCTCGCCGCCGGCCAGCGCGCGATATAGCCAGTCGGAGAGGAACGGCACGACGGGTGCCAGCAACCGGGCCAGCGTCAGCAGGGTCTCGTGCAGGGTGCGGAAGGCGGCGCGCGTATCCGCCGCGTCCGCGCTGCCCCAGAACCGGTCCCGGCTGCGCCGCACGTACCAGTTGGACAGGTCATCCACGATGAAGTCGCCGATGGCGCGGGCGGCGCGGGTGATCTCGTAGTTCGCCAGCTCGGCTTCCACGTAGCCGGTGAGCGACGCGAGCCGGGAGAGCACCCACCGGTCCAACACCGAGCGCTCCGCCGGCGGGGGATCCGCGGCGCCTGCTTCCCACCCCTCGAGGTTCGCGTACAGCGCGAAGAACCGGTAGGTGTTGGCGAGCGTGTCGAACGTGCGCCGCGCCGCCTCCCCGAGCGCCTCCGCATCGAAGCGCTTGGGCACCCACGGCTGGCTCACGGTGACGAAGTACCAGCGGATGGCATCGGCGCCGAAAGTGCGGATGGCCTCGTCGGGATCGACCGTGTTGCCTCGCGACTTGGACATCTTCTGGCCCTCGTCGTCGAGCAGCAGGTCGTTGACCAGCACGTGCCGGTAGGCGGGTCCATCCCCGAGCATGCTGGAGATCGCCATCAGCGAGTAGAACCAGCCGCGCGTCTGGTCCACGCCCTCGCAGATGAAGTCGGCCGGGAAGTGGCGGCGCCACTCGGCCTGGTGCTCCATCGGGTAGTGCCACTGCGCGTAGGGCATGGCACCCGAATCGAACCAGACGTCGATCACTTCCGGCGTCCGCCGCATCGTGCCCGGGCAGTGCGGGCACGGCCAGGTCAGCTCATCGATCCACGGCTTGTGCGGGTCGAAGTCCGGGGCCAGCGGGCCGGCGTGCTCCGCCAGCTCCGCGTAGCTGCCGATCACCTGCACGTGCTCCGGCGAGGTGGAGCACACCCAGACGGGCAGGGGCGTACCCCAGTAGCGCTCGCGGGAGATGGCCCAGTCCACGTTGCCTTCCAGCCATTCCCCGAACCGGCCGCTCCCGATCTCCGCCGGGTGCCACGCCACCTGCCGGTTGTTGGCGATCATCTCCTGCTGGCATGCAGTGGTGCGCAGGTACCACGAGTCGCGCGCCATGTAGATGAGCGGGCTCTTGCAGCGCCAGCAGTGCGGGTAGGTGTGCACCTCGTGCGTGTAGCGGAACACCCGCCCGCGCGCCCTCAGGTCCTCGACCAGCGTCTCGTCCGCGGCCTTTACGAACACGCCGCCCACGAGCGGGATCGACTCCAGGAAGCGTGCCGCGTCATCCACCGGCCGCAGCAGCGGCAGGCCGTGGCGCTGCCCGGCCTGGTAGTCGTCGGCGCCGAAGGCGGGAGCCAGGTGCACGATGCCGGTGCCGTCATCGGCCGTGACGAACTCCTCGAGCACCACGCGGAAGGCGCGCTCCGCCGGCGCCACCGGCACGATGTCGAACACCCGGCGGTAGCGACGGTCCGCGAGCTCCCGGGCGGTGTAGCGAGCCAGGATCGGCCGGTCTTCCCCGAAGAGCGCGGCCACCCGCGACTCCGCCAGGATCAGCCGCTGTCCCTCGTGTTCGATCTCGACGTAGGTGAGCCGGGGGTGGAGCGCCAGCGCCACGTTGGACGGCAACGTCCAGGGCGTGGTGGTCCACACCAGGAACGCCCGGCCAGGGTCGTCTTCCAGGGGGCAGGTGAAGTAGATGGACGGATCGGCGATGTCCTCGTAGCCCTGGGCCACCTCGTGCGAGCTGAGCGCGGTGCCGCAGCGCGGGCAGTAAGGCACGCTCTTGTAGCCGCGGTAGAGCAACCCCTTCCGGTCCAGCCGCTGAAAGATGTTCCACACCGACTCGATGTAGTCGGAGTGGAAGGTGACGTACGGGTGCGAGTAGTCGAGCCAGTAGCCGATCCGCTCGGAGAGCCGCTCCCAGTCCTCCTTGTAGGTGAACACGCTGTCGCGGCAGACCTGGTTGAACGTCGCGACCCCCAGCTCCTCGATCTGCCGCTTGCCGCTGATGCCGAGCTTCTTCTCGGCCTCGATCTCGACCGGCAGGCCGTGCGTGTCCCAGCCAGCGATACGCGTCACGTAGTGCCCGCGCATGGCCTGGTAGCGACACACCAGGTCCTTGATGGCACGGCTGATCACGTGGTGGATGCCGGGCCGGCCGTTCGCGGTCGGCGGGCCCTCGAAGAACACGAATTCCGGATCGTTGGCCCGGCGCTCGAGCGTCTGCCGGAACAGGTGCTCGCGGCGCCAGTGCGCGAGCAGCTCCTCTTCGAGCGCGACCGCGCTCTGCGGGTATTCGGGATACTTCATGATCTCAGGAGGCGGGGCGCGGCCGTTCCGGCAAGCGCTCCAGCACGCGGGTGAGCAGCGCGGCCAGCCGGGGTTCCGCCGTGCGCGCGGTGCGAATGATGGTGTTGATGTCCGCCGGCTCGAGCGCGTCCGGCAGGCAGGCATCGGTGATGATGACCACGCCCAGTACGCGCATGCCGGCATGCCGGGCCACGATCACCTCCGGCACCGTGCTCATGCCGACCGTATCCGCGCCCAGCGCCCGGAGCATGCGATACTCCGCGCGGGTCTCCAGGTTCGGGCCGGCGACGGCGACGTGCACGCCGCGGCGGAGCGGGATGCCCAATTCGAGCGCGCTCTGCTGCGCCAGCTGCTGTAGCGCCCGGTCGTAGGGCTCCGACATGTCCGGGAAGCGCGGGCCCAGCTCGTCCAGGTTGGGTCCCACCAGGGGATTGTCGCCGAGCAGGTTGATGTGGTCGTCGAGCAGCACCAGGTCGCCGGGCTGCCACAGGGGGTTCATGCCCCCGCAGGCGGCGGTGACGAGCAGCGTGTCGGCCCCGAGCAACCGCATCACCCGCACGGGGAAGGCGACCCGCCGCAGGTCGTAGCCCTCGTAGCGATGGAAGCGTCCCTGCATCGCCACCACCTCGCGGCCGCCCAGGGTCCCGAACAGCAGCCGCCCCTCGTGTGTCTCCACGGTCGAGAGCGGGAAGCCGGGGATCTCGGCGTAGGGCAGCGACCGGCGCACGGCGCTGCTCTCGGCGAGCCGGCCCCGCCCCGTGCCCAGGATCACCGCGATCTCCGGCCGGACGGGCCCGACGGCCGCACGGATCGCGGCCATGGCTTCGGTCAGCGCGGCGCCCGCGCTCCGCTCCTCAGTCACGCTTTTCCTCGATGATGGATGAGAGCCAATCGTCGTCTCCACCTTCGTCGCCGGCCGGTTCTTCCAGCAGCAGCTCCGGTTCGGCGGGCACCTCGTCCACCAGGTCTATGTCCAGGCGGTAGCCGGCGAGCTCCGCGTTCTCGAGCAGCGTCATGGTGTCCGCGTCATCGGCGGCGGGCGGCGCCTCCGCCGGCTCCGCCGCTGCTGCGCCTGCCTCCGGCTCGAGTAGCTCCGGCCGGGCCGGGCGGGGCTCCAGGTCCTCCTCGTAGACCGGCTCCGGCTCGAACGGCTCAAGGTCGGGCTCGAGCTCGAACAGCTCCTCGTCGACCGGGCCCAAGTCCTCCGCCAGGAACGACTGCGCGAGCACCGCCGCGGCGGCGGCCGCACGGCTGTCCCGCGGCTGCGCGGGGATCTCCGGCTCGGTCTCGGACTCCGGCTCCGGAGGCGGCACCGCAGCCACCGCGGCCGGCCCTACTGCCGGCGGCGTCCCGGCCGCGTCCGGCGCCAGCGTTCCGGCCATGGCGTCCAGCTCCGCCAGCTCCCGTTCCAGGAACCGGCGATAGCTGCCCAGGTGCTGCTGCTGCAGCTCGCGCAGCCGGCGGAGCGCCTCCTCCTCCCGCTCCCGCACCTGGGTCACTTCGGCGCGCAGGCGGTCCGCTTCCTGTTGCGCGTTCAGCAACTCGGCATCGGCCTCCTGCTGAGCCAGCCGCAGCGCGTCGGCCGCGCCCTGTTCCGCGGTGCGCACCGTGTCGGCGGCCTGCAACTCCGCAGCCCGCACCAGCGTCTGCGCCCGCTGTTCGGCATCCCGCACGCGGGCATCGGAGCCCTGCTCCGCGTCCCGGAGCAGCGCGCTGGACCGCTGTTCTGCGTCCCGCAGCATGGTCTCGGCGCGCTGCTGGGCATCCCGCAGGCGCGCTTCCGCTTCCTGCGTCGACGTCCGCAGCGCCAGCTCCGACTCGCGGGCGGCCTGTGCCCGGATCTCCTCGCGCATCTCCTGAGCGGTGACCAGCGCATCGGTGAGCGCCCGCTCGCGGTCGCGGTACTCGTTCACCCGCCGTTCCAGGTCCGTCAGCCGCTGCGCCATCGCTCCGTTGTCCCGCAGCAGCTGCTCGATCCGGTCCGCCGCCAGGTCCAGGAAATCATCGACCAGCGCGGGCTCGTACCCCCGCAGTGCCCGTCGGAAATCCCCCTTCTTCTTCCGCACCTCGAGCGGCGTCAAGTCGATCATGGCTGCCTCTCACCGAAAAGGACGGTTCCCAGCCGCACCATGGTGCTGCCTTCCTCGATCGCGATCTCGAAATCGTTCGACATGCCCATCGACAGATGCACGGCCGCGAATCCGGGCACCTCGGCGCCGCACCGCTCGAACAACGCGCGCGCTTCCCGGAAGGTGGCCCGCAGGACGCGCGCATCCGCCGTGAACGGCGCCATGGTCATGAGGCCCTGCACGCGCAGGCCCGGCAGCGCCGCGATACGCGCGGCCGCCGGCAGCAGGCCAGCGCCACCGGCGAACCCGCTCTTGCTGGTCTCTCCCGAGACGTTGACCTCGAGCAGGATGTCGAGCGCCTGGCCGGCGCGCTCCGCCTCCAGGGAAAGCTCGGCCGCCAGGCGCTCCGAGTCCACCGAATGCAGCAGGCCTGTCAGCGGCAGTGCCTTCCGCACTTTGTTCCGCTGCAGGTGTCCGATCAGGTGCCAGCAGATCTCGTCAGCGGCGGCCGGTCGCAGCGCGCGCACCGCCGCGTGCTTCTCCGCCAGCTCGGCCACCCGGTTCTCGCCGCAGTCGCGCAGGCCTGCGCGCCACGCCGACGCGCGTCGTCGCGGCATCCCGCTGTGGGTGCGCGACGGGGCCGTCCCGGCCGG
>VEPF01000051.1:24317-26243 GCA_012027055.1 Gemmatimonadota bacterium
CGCGCCGCTGCCGCGCTGGCCGGCGCGCCAAGCCGCCAGGACGGCTTCCGGCGGATGCCCTTTCGTCACCGCCACCAGACGCACCGGTACCCCGGAAGCCCGCTCGGACGCCCGGGTCAGCCGCTCCCGGACCGCCGGCAACGTCTCCCTCAACCGCGCGTCGTACATAGGCTTGAAAAGTTACTGCCGCCGGGAGGGGGTGGGCCAGTGCCGGTCCCGCCGCGGTCTCAGTTCGCGCCCACGGGCACCAGCAGGCCCGTGGCGAGCGCGGCGCGCGCCCGCTCCAGGCCGACGTTGCGCTCCAGGCGGCCGCGGTGGGCCACCGAGATCTGCGCGGTCTCCTCACTCACCACGATCACCAGCGCATCGGTCTCCTCGGAGAGACCGAGCGCGGCGCGGTGGCGCGTGCCCAGGGACTTGTCGGTCACCGGGAACTGCGTCAGCGGCAGGATCACGCCCGCGGCGATAATGGTGTCGCCCTGGATCAGCACGGCCCCATCGTGGAGCGGACCGTAGGGCGAAAACACGGACACGAGCAGGTCGGCGGCCACGCGTGCGTGCAGGCGCGTGCCCGTCTCCGTGTACTCCTCGAGGCCGACCTCGCGTTCCACGGCGATGATCGCGCCCACCTTGGACCGGGCCAGGCGCCCCAGCGCCTCGATCAGCTCGTCCACCACCTCGCCTTCCTCGAGCCGCCCGAAGACGCGCAGCATCCGGGACTGGCCCAGGCGGGCGAGGGCGGCGCGCAGCTCCGGCTGAAAGACGATCAGGGCGGCGATCACGCCGTATTCGAAGAGCCGGGTCAGCATGAAGAGGATGAAGTCGAGCGCGAGAACCCGGGCCAGGAAGTAGATGATGACCAGCAGCAGCAGCCCGGCCAGCATGTGCATGGCGCGGGTGCGGGCCAGCACCTTGAGCACGTAGTAGACCGCCGCCGCCACGATGAAGATCTGCAGCAGGTCGAGCGGGCCCGGGAGCAGGAAGAGAAAGCGCTCCATTCAGGGCTCCTGCGCCCGGCGCACGGCTTCCGCCAGCGCGAGCGCGCGCCGGACCGGGGCGACGTCGTGCACCCGCAGGATGCGGGCGCCCCCGAGCACGGCCACCACGCACGCCGCGATGGTGCCCTCGAGGCGCTGCTCGAGCGGCAGCCCGCCCGCTACTTCACCGGTGAAGCGCTTGCGCGAAGGGCCGATCAGCACGGGATATCCGAGCGCGCAGATCCGCGTGGTTGCGGCGAGCAGGACAATGCTGTGCTCCGTCCGTTTGGCGAAACCCAGGCCGGGATCCAGGACCCGGCAGGCGCGCGGGTTCCCGGCCGCCTCGGCGGCGAGCGCGGCCTGCCGCAGCTCTGCGGCCACTTCTCCGCCCACGTCCTCACCATACTGCGCGAGCGTGTAACCCGCCATCTCGGCCACGGTCCCGCGCGAGTGCATCAGCACCAGCCCGGCCCGATGGGCGGCCGTCACTTCGGCGAGCGCGGGATCGAGGCGCAGGGCCGAGACGTCGTTGATGATGGCGGCCCCCGCCTCCAGCACGGCCCGCGCGATCACGCTCTTGTTGGTATCGATCGAGAGCAGCAGGTCGGGCCAACGCCGCAGCAGCGCCTCGACCACCGGCAACAGGCGCGCGGCTTCTTCCTCCGCCGGCAGCGACGCCGCGCCCGGACGGGTGGACTCGCCGCCCAGGTCGATCAGGTCGGCGCCCTCTTCCAGCAGCTGTTCCGCACGCGCGACGGCGGCCGCCACGCGCGCGTGCCGGCCGCCGTCCCAGAAGGAGTCCGGAGTGACATTCAGGATCCCGGCGATCCGCGGCTGCTCCAGCGAGAGCGGCCCGCGTGCCGTGAGCCAGTCGGCGGCCATGGGCCGGGCGCGGACCTCAGGTGCCGGGGTCGGGAACCGGTTCCGGCAGCGCGCCGCCCTCCACGCG
>VEPF01000316.1 GCA_012027055.1 Gemmatimonadota bacterium
TGCTTGTAGTGCTCCAGGATCAGCTGCTGGTAGAGCGAGCTGAGGGGCGGCGGGTCGCGGTCACTGGTCATGGCTGCAATGTCTGCGGCTGCTTGCTGGCAGTCAATTTCCCGGTGCGCGGCCGGCAGGCCGCGCCGCGCTGTTATGCGAACACCGTGCGCACGACCTCTAGGGCGGCGGCCAGCCGGTCGAAATCGTCGGGCGTGTTGTAGATGTAGGCGGACGCGCGCGTCGTCGCCGGCACCTGCAGGCGGCGCATCAGGATCTGCGCGCAGTGGTGCCCCGCCCGGACCGCGATGCCCTCGGCATCCAGGATGGTGGCCACATCGTGCGGGTGCACGCCCGCTAGTTCGAAGGAGAAAACCGCGATCCGCTCGGCCGGGTCCACGGGCCCGAAGACCCGCACGCCAGGCACGTTGCCCAGCGCCCGCTGTGCGTGCCGGATCAGCTGCTGCTCCTGAGCTGCCATGGCCTCGTGCCCGATGGCGGCCAGATAGTCTGCGGCGGCCGCCATGCCGACCGCGCCGGCCACATCGGGCGTGCCGGCCTCGAACTTGTGCGGCACCGCCGCCCAGGTCGATGCCTCCGGCAGCACCTGGTCGATCATCTCGCCACCGCCCTGGTACGGCGGCATTGCCTCGAGCAGTTCCCGTCTGCCCCACAACACGCCGATCCCCATGGGCCCGCACATCTTGTGGCCGGAAACCGCGTAGAAGTCGCAGTCCAGCGCCTGCACGTCGACCCGCACGTGAGGCGCGCCCTGCGCCCCGTCCACCAGCAGCAACGCCCCCACGGCATGCACGCGGCGAGCAATCTCCGCGATCGGGTTGATGGTGCCCAGCGCGTTGGACACGTGGCCGCACGCCATGAGCCGCGTGCGCGCCGACAGCAGCTGGTCCAGGTGATCGAGGCGCAGCCGGCCCTGGTCGTCGATGTCGACGTAGCGCAGTACCGCGCCGGTGCGCTGCGCGACCAGCTGCCAGGGGACGATGTTCGAGTGATGCTCCAGGCAGGTGAGGATCACCTCGTCGCCCGGCTTCAGGTTGGCGGCGCCCCAGGTTGCCGCCACCAGGTTGATCGCTTCCGTGGCACCCCGCACCCACACCACTTCGCGCTCGTGGCCGGCATTGAGGAAGCTCGCCATGGTGCGACGGGCGGCCTCGAAGCGCTCGGTGGCGCGCCGGGACAGCTCGTAGAGCCCCCGGTGCACGTTGGCATTGTCGGTCAGGTAGAAGGCGGAGATCGTGTCGATCACCGGGCGTGGCTTCTGCGAGGACGCGGCGCTGTCCAGATAGACCATGGCGCGGCCGTTGATTTCCTGCTCGAGGATCGGGAAATCCCGGCGCACGGCCGCGACATCGAAGACCGGGGCTGGTTTGCTCATGGGGTAGTCGCCACCAGGATCTCTCCGTCCTCCACCCGCACCTCGTAGGTGGCCACCGGCTTGACCGCCGGCAGCCGGACCGCGCGGCCGGTGTCCAGCGCGAACCGGGCCCCGTGCCAGGCGCATTCCACCCGGCCATCGGCGAGCGTGCCCGCGGACAGCGGGAACTCCTTGTGCGTGCAGCTGTCGCGGAACGCGTAGATCCGGCCGTCCGCATGGGCCAGACAGACCGGCAGGCCGTCCACGTCCACGCGCAGCAACTGGTTGGGCGGCACATCCGCGAGCGACGCCACCCGCCGGAACCCCTCCGCCTCGCTCACTTCCGGATCTTCCGCTCGATCGCCTCGCGCAACTCGTGCACCACGGTCGGGATCGGGAGCCGTTCCAGCACCTCGCCGAAGAAGCCGAAGACCACCAGCCGCTCCGCTTCCGGGCGCGGCACGCCGCGACTCATGATGTAGAACAGCTCGTCATCATCCAGCTGCCCCACCGTGGCCGCGTGCGAGCAACGTACATCGTCTGCCTCGATCTCGAGGTTGGGCAGCGAGGTCGCTTCGGCCTGGCGCGACAGGATCAGGTTACGGTTGGTCTGATAGGCGTCCGTCCGCTGCGCTTTCGGGAACACCTTGATGAGGCCACGGAAGATCGCCCGCGACCGCCCGTCCAGCGCGCCCTTGTAGAGCAGGTCGCTGTTGGCGTGCGGCACCTCGTGGTCCTGGCGGGTGCTGTGGTCGAAGTGCTCGTCTTCCTGGGCGAAATACAGGCCGAGCATGTCGCTGCGCGCACCCGGACCGCGCAGCGCGGCGTGCAGCTCCACGCGCGCCACCGTGGCGCCCAGGTTCACCACCAGCGAGTCCAGGTTGGCATCGCGCTGTGCCACCGTCCGCTGCATCGACAGGTGGTGCATGTTGCGGCCCCAGCGCTGGAGCGCCACGTAGCGCACGCGGGACCCCGGGGACGCGAACACTTCCACCGCGCCGTTGCTGAAGGCCGGGTCGTCCAGGTCGGGCGACGCGAACTCCTCCACCAGCCCGAACTCGCTGCCGGCGCCAGCCACCACCAGGGTGCGCGGGAAATAGGCCAGCCCGCCGTTCTCGACCCAGCGAATGATCCGCACCGGAGCGTCGATCCGCACCCCGGCCGGCACGAAGAGGAATACGCCCGCACTCCAGAACGCGGTGTTCAGGGCCGCGAACTTGCCGGCCTCGAGCGGCAACGCGCGCGCCAGGTGCGACTCCACCAGCATGCCGTGCTCGCGCGCGGCCTCGGCCAGGTCCATCAGGATCACGCCCCGGGCCCGGAGCTCCTCGGGCAGGACGATGTCCGCGATGTGCGCGCCGCACTGGATCACGCGACCCGCCGAGAGCTTGCCCGTGAGCAGCCGCTTGGCCCGGTCCACGCAGCTGGTGCCGCTGTCCAGCGCGGCCAGGCGGACCTGGTCCCACCGCAATTGCGCCGGGTCCGTGTAGCGCCACTCCTCCGAGCGCGTGGTGGGCAGCGGCAGCCGCTCGAAGGCCGCGAAGGCCAGCGCCCGCTGCTCGCGCAGCCAGGCCGGCTCCGCCGCGAATCGATCGAGCGCAGCACGCTCGTAGCTCTGTGACCGGTTGCCGCTCATGGGTGGCTCAGCCAACGCTGCCTTCCATCTCCAGTTCGATCAGCCGGTTCAGCTCCACCGCATATTCCAGCGGCAGCTGCCGGGCGATCGGCTCGATGAAGCCGCGCACGATCATCGCCGAAGCTTCTTCCTCCGACAGACCCCGGCTCATCAGATAGAACAACTGCTCGGTCCCGATCTTCGAGACCGTCGCCTCGTGACCGACACTCGCGCTCTGTTCCTCGATCTCGATGTATGGGAAGGTGTCCGTGCGCGCGCGCTCGTCCAGCAGCAACGCGTCGCATTCCACCTTCGATCTGGCCCGCTCCGCACCGTCGTAGATCTTGCACAGCCCGCGGTACGTGGCCCGCCCCGTCCCCTTCGAGATCGACTTGGACAGAATCTGCGACGAGGTGTTCGGCGCCGCGTGCACCACCTTCCCGCCCGTGTCCTGGTGCTGCCCGTCACCAGCGTAGGCGATGGACAGGATCTCGCCATGGGCACCCTCGCCCACCAGGTAGCACGACGGGTACTTCATGGTCAGCTTCGAGCCCAGATTGCCGTCCAGCCACTCCATGGTGGCGTGCTCGTGCACCAGCGCCCGCTGCGTCACCAGGTTGTACATGTTGTGCGACCAGTTCTGGATGGTGACGTACCGGAAACGCGCGTTGGGCTTGATGATGATCTCGATCACGCCCGAGTGGAACGAGTCCGTCGAGTAGACGGGCGCGGTGCAGCCTTCGATGTACTGCGCCTGGGCGCCCTCGTCCACGATGATCAGGGTGCGCTCGAACTGGCCCATGCGCTCCGCGTTGACCCGGAAATACGCCTGCAGCGGAGTGTCCACCTTGACGTGCTTCGGGATGTACACGAACGAGCCGCCCGACCAGACCGCCGAGTTCAGCGCCGCGAACTTGTTGTCCTGCGGCGGGACTACCGTCGAGAAATACTCCCGGAACAGCTCCGGGTACTTGCGCAGGCCGTCCTCGATGGACTCGAAGATGATCCCCTTCTCCTCCCACTCGCGCTTCAGCGAATGGTACACCATCTCCGACTCGTATTGCGCGCCCACCCCCGCGAGTACCTTCCGCTCGGCCTCCGGGATGCCCAGCTTCTCGAAGGTGTCCTTGATTTCCCGCGGCACATCATCCCACGAGCGCTCCATCCGCTCCTGGGGCTTGATGTAGTAGTAGATCGAGTCCAGCGTCGCATCCAGGTGCGCCAGGTCGCCGCCCCAGGTCGGCATCGGCTTGGAACGGTACACCGCCAGCGCCTGCAGCCGGAACTCCAGCATCCACGCCGGCTCGCCCTTGTGCGCCGAGATCTGCCGGACGATCTCCTCGTCCAGCCCGGGCCGAGCCTTGAATACCGGCTTGTCGTGCGTTACGAACCCGTACTTGTAGTCGCCGAGTCCCAGCTCGGCTACCGTCTCGTTCTCAGGCATCGTTCGCCAACCTCAAACCGGCGTCTCCCGGTACTCCTCGTATCCTTCCGCCTCCAGCTCGTGCGCCAGCTCCGGACCACCCGAGCGCACGATCCGGCCGCTCACCATCACGTGCACGTAGTCCGGCCGGATGTAGTCGAGCAGCCGCTGATAATGCGTGATCAGCAGCAGCGACATGTCGCCCCGCTCGCGATGCAGCGCGTTCACCGCGCTCGAGACGATCTTCAGCGCGTCGATGTCCAGCCCCGAATCGGTCTCGTCGAGCACCGCCAGCGACGGCCGCAGCAACGCCAGCTGCAGAATCTCGTTCCGCTTCTTCTCGCCCCCGCTGAAACCCTCGTTCACCGAACGCTCCGCGAACGAGCCGTCCATCTCCAGCAGTGCCATCCGCGCCACCAGCGCGTCCTGATAATCGAAGATGTCGAGCTCCTCGTCCGGACGGTTCGCCTGCATCGCCGTGCGCATGAAATTGGCGATCGAGACGCCCGGTATGTCCACCGGGTACTGGAACGCCAGGAAGATCCCCGCCCGCGCCCGCTCGTCCACTTCCAGCTCGAGCAGGTTCTGGCCCTTGAACCAGACATCTCCGTCCGTGACTTCGTAGGCTGGATGACCGCTCAGCACCTTCGAAAGCGTGCTCTTGCCGGATCCGTTCGGGCCCATGATCGCGTGGATCTCCCCCCACCCGATCTCCAGGTCCACACCCCGCAGGATCTCCGAGCCATCCTCCGCAATGACGGCGTGCAGGTTCTCGATCATCAGCAGTGGCTCGTTCATAGGGCAGTTGTTGGCTCCGGCCCCCTGGGGCCGGCGGGTAGTGCTGCCGGGCAGCAAGAATGATTCTTGATCTCAACAAGCTACCCGGACAGTCTCCACTGTGTCACGCGAGCCGGGGACGACACGGCAGGATTGTTGAACCGGGGTGGGAGAGCCAGATTCGGCTGGCGGCCGGGCACCTGCCGCGGGCAGGCGCTCCGCGCGCGCGGCACCCGGGTTCGCGCCGCATGGCGGCGGCACCGTGGAGGGACAATGGGCGGGCGATGCGACTGGCGGCAGCGGGAGGGCGGCCGG
>VEPF01000166.1 GCA_012027055.1 Gemmatimonadota bacterium
CCGTAGGGCAGCTGGTAGGCGGACTGCCCCGGAGGATAGGCGCTCTTCCAGCTGCGCACCGCGCGGCCCTGCAGGTCGAGCAGGTAGGTGGTGCCGTAGTGCTTGGGCGGCATGAGCGTGTAGCCGGGCGAGGCGCCGGACTTCGCGAGCATCAGGCCAATGGTTCGCGTCACGTCGGGCGCCTGGTCTTCATCCTCGGGTTCGGCGGTGCTGCCAGCGCAGGCCGGGAGGAGCAGCCCGAGGATGAGCGCGGCGCACGTGGGCAGCGTGGAGGTGCGAGAGCAACGTCGCATGCTGGCCAGCATGGCTCAGAAGCCTTTCGGAAGAGCGCCAATGAAGGCGACGCGGAAGCCGATGTGATACCAGGCGTGGTTCGGGTCGTCCGGGCCGCGGTAATAGGCCGGGTTCCGGTTGGAGACGCGCGAGTGGCCCCACTCGCCGTTGTACCAGTTGCCGCCGCGGAGCCCGTGATAGGCGACGCCATCCGGCATGGGTGAGCCGGTGCTCGGCCCGGGCGGATTAGCCGCGGGGCTCTGACCGTAGTAGTCCCGGCCGTACCAGTCGTGGATCCACTCCCACACGTTGCCGGCGAGGTCATAGAGGCCGTACGGGTTGGCGCCATCCGCGGTCTGGTACGTATC
Source organism: Gemmatimonadota bacterium (assembly GCA_012027055.1). Lineage (GTDB taxonomy): Bacteria > Gemmatimonadota > Gemmatimonadetes > Longimicrobiales > RSA9 > VEPF01. Next base: position 642 of record VEPF01000166.1, read on the forward strand.
GGCGCTGCCCGGCCAGGCGTAGTCGGCCTTGCGGCGCAACTGGCCGTTGTAGAAGCCGACGGGCGTGGTCCAGGGTTGCGGTCCGGCCTCGAACGGATCGCCGGAGGCCGGCCAGTTGGCGCGGCGGTTGTCGGCGTCGTCGCCCCACGGGAAAGTGCGGTACGGGCTGGTGAGTCCGCCGCGCGCCGCGAACTCCCACTCCGCCTCCGTTGGCAGTCGATAGCCGTGGTTCGCGATGTTGCACGCGCCGCTGGCCAGGTCGTAGCACGCGGTGAGTCCCGCCTGACGGTTCAGCCAGTTGGTGAAGGCCGCGGCCCCGAGCCAGCGGACTCCCACCATGGGGTGCTGCTCCTTGCCGTCCAGCACCTCGAAGCGGCTGCCCGTCCAGCCGACCCGGCTCCAGGCCACGGCCGCGCGCGTGTCGCACAGCAGCCCGCCGCCGGCCGTAGCCCTGACCAGGCCGCCGCTCACCTGCACCGAACCCTCGGCCAGCGCGGCATTGAGAAAGGCGACGTAATCCGCATTGGTGACTTCCGTGCGCCCGATGTGGAAGGAGTCGATGCGCACGGTGTGCAACGGCACCTCATCGTTGCCGTGCTCGACGCCGCCGAGCCCGTCGTGATCGCCCATGACGAACTGGCCGCCGGGGATGAGCACGAGCCCGGGCGTTACTACAGGTGGTTGCTGCTCGTCGTCGTCCGGCGCCGCGGGTTCGCGGCCGCAGCCGGCCAGCATCAGGCCCGCAGCCAGTAGCGCCAGCGGCAGGATGCGCCTCATGGACTCCGCAGTCTCCCTGTGCACAATTGCATGGCGGACCGGTCCGGCCGCGTCACATGAATCAATGGACGCGCGCCGAGCCGGAACGTTAATCAGCCGGCGCATCGGACCCCGTGGACTGGCGCGTGTAGCCGACGCTCAGTCGCGCGCTCGCGAGCGTGAGCGATGCGATCGCGTCGGCGATGGTCTGCGCGGTCGCCTGGCCGGCCGGCAGGGACGGCGCGGCCGAGAGCGCGTAGATGGTGAACGTGTACGTCTTGAGCCCGGGCCCCTGGGAGCAGGGCGGCGAGTAGGCCGCGAGCGGTCCGTCGCTGGTGACTCCCGCCGTGCCCACCCCCGTGGCGTTCTCCGCGAGCGAGGATACGCCGGCGGGGATGCCGTAGAGGACCCAGTTCCACTTGAGCCCGTCCGGCGCGAGCGTGGTCATGAGCAGGGCGAACTGCGCCGTGCCGCGCGGAGCGCCCTGCCAGGTCAGCGGGGGCGTACGGCCCGCGCCGTCGCACGTGTAGCTCACGGGCAGCGTGCCGCCGTCCTGGAAGGCGGAGCTGGTGAGCGTGAAGCTCGCGTTCGCGTCATCGTCGGGTGCGGCGGGGGAGTGGCAGCCGCCCGCGGCCAGGGCGAGCGCCGCCGCCGCTGCCGCCACGAGCCACACGACCGGAACTCGCTCGATCACTGGTCGCGGGCCGTGGTCGCGTGCCGTTCGGGGTGCCATCGCCGGCCTCCTGCCTCAGTGCCGGAACAGGTAGTCGGTATTCGCGATCGCCGGCATGGGGATCGGCGCGGAGTAGAGGAACGCGCCGGTGGGGTGCACGTAACCCAGGCGGCCGGCGAGTGACTGCACCTGCGCGCGTTGCGCGGCGCTCAGGCTGTTGGCCACGCTGGTGAAGCGCGTGGCGTACCAGTACGCGAGCTGCCCATCCAGCGCGCCGTACCTGGCCGAGAGCGCCAGCACCGCGGCGGAGTCCACGGCGCTGCTGGTGATGAAGCCGCGCAGCAGGTTCGACACCGCCTCCCTGGCGGTCACGATCTCCTGCATGGCGTTGGCCTGGAGCGGGAGGATCCCGGTGATCTGCGCCGCCTGCGCCGGCGTGAGGATGTTCAGGAACTCCTGCCCGGCCGATGCGGTCAGCTGCTCATCGATGGTGTAGTTCGGGTTGCCCATGGCGGGCCAGTCCTTCAGGTAGAAGGAGCCGAAGTACGTGCCCTGCCGCTCCGGACAGAAGTAGACGTCCGCCGTGACCGAGCCCGCGTACCAGGCGTACATCTCGCTCGCGTAGGTCATGACCGCGATGCTCACGTCGCGCTCGAGCTGCAGCGCCTGCAGCGGGTCGGACAGGGTCCGGTCCCAGTTGCCCACCCCGTTCTTCGCCTTGAGGGCCGCGAGCGCACTTCGCTGGGCGGTGCTGAGCGAGCGGATGACGCCGCCCATGAGCCTGGCCCGGTGGTAGCTGATCAGGCCGTCCAGGCGGTACAGCTCGGCCATGGCGGTGGTGACCGCCGCCGAATCGAGGCCCGCGCTGCCGGCCGGCAGGTCTCCCTCGAGATGCCGGCGGAAGCCTTTCAGCAGCGGGAAGCGCCGGTAGGCGAAATCGTTGATCTCCTGCACCTGCACCTGCGCGCTGGCGACCAGCTGCTGCAGCTGGCTGGTGTTCAGGATGTGCAGCACGTTGAACGCGATGATGGTCACGAAGTCGGTATTGTGGCCGAGATTCGTCGGATCGTTGTCGCGCAGGTACTGGAAGCCCGAGTAGTCCGCCACCTTGCCGGGCGGCAGGAAGGACTGCGCACCCACGTTGCCGGTCAGGAACGCCAGCCCGTCGAACGCGATGGTGTTCTGCTGCGCCTGGTCCGAGAGCGTCTGCTCGATGTTGTAGCGGCCCGGCGTCGAACTCGAGTTGTCACTGGCGGACTCGGCCGGCTCGGTGACGGTGGGCTCGGCACAGGCCGCGAGCGCCAGGGCCGCGCCGGCCAGCAGGAGCAGGTGCCAGGACCCCCTGGCACGGTTACGGTCGATCGGGTGTTGCGCGCGGGCTCGCATGATGCCTCCGCTGGTTTCGTGACTGCGAGGTCGTTGACCACCGACCGGGAACGCGCCACGTTGCGTGTTCGTCATGTAGGACAAACTCACCGCGCCGTTCATTCCATCCGGATGAGGCGGCGGGCGGCACGGAATGGATCGTCGCTTCGGGTTGTCAGAGATACATCAGGAAGCTGCAGGTACCGGGCGCGCTCCTGCGGACGGCGAGCTGCTGGCCGCAGCGCGCGCCGGGAACGACGCGGCTTTCCGGGTGCTCGTCGAACGATACCAGGCGGTGGTGGCCGGCGTGGTGATCGGGATGCTGGGCGCGGGTGATGAGGCCGATGATGTCGGCCAGGAAGTGTTCATCAGGTTTCACGGCGCCTTGCACCGGTTCCGCGGCGATGCCCTGCTCGCCACCTACCTGCGCCGGATCGCACTCAACCTGTCGCTCAACGCGCTCAAACGCCGCCGGCGCCTGCGGCTCCGGCTGATCAGCAGGGACCACGCGACCTCGCCGCTCGCCGAGCCGGCCGTCGAGCCGTACGATGCGGAACGCGCGGAACGGCGGGTGCTGGTGCGGCGGGCGGTCGCGCAGCTGAGCGAGAAGTATCGGTCCGTGGTGGTGCTGCGGATGCTGGAAGGACTCTCGACCAACGAAGCGGCGGCAATTCTCGACGTGCCGCCCGGTACCGTCATGAGCCGGCTGGCGCGGGGGCTGGCCGAGCTGGAGCGGGTCCTGGCGCCGTACGTCGAAGGAGGGCTCGATGGAGCATGACGCGCGCGGGCTCGAAGCACGTCTGGCCACTCTGCGCGAGCAGGTCGGACCCGCGAGCTTCGATCCCGGTTTCTCCGACCGGGTGATGAGCCGCCTGGCACGCCAGCCGTCGCTGGCCGACGGGCTCCAGGTCATGTTCTTCCGGCTGGCTCCGCTGGCCGCGGCCGCCGTGCTGCTGCTCAGCACCGCGAACCTGGTCTCCACCAGGTCCAGCGGCCGGCCGTTCCTCGACCGGTTGCTGCAGCTCCCGGCAGTGGACCTGACGGCCGCCTTGACTGCTGATACCGGGCTCGTGATCTCCCTGGAGGACGCGCCGTGAGAATGGCAACGAAATCCGCCGCCATCCTGCTGGCCACGCTGGCGATCGGCGTGGTGCTGGGGATGGTCGCGCAGGGCATGCTGATGCACGACCGCGACCGGCGGGTGGCCGAGCTGCGCGCCGCGCCCGGTTTCGTCTCCCTGGTGGCGGGCGTGATCCAGCCCCGGCCGGACCAGGAGGCTGCGATCCGGACCATCCTCGAGAAGAACGCCCAGCGCTACGATTCCGTGCTCCGGGCCACGCGCGGCGAGGTGACCGCGGTGCTGGACTCGATGAAGCAGGAGCTGGCGCCGCTGCTGGATGAGCGGCAACGCGAACGGCTCGGCCGCATGGCCCAGGTGCCCGATCCCAACCGCCCGCCGCCGCGGCCGGGTGAGCGCCCGCCCCGCCGGCCGCCGCCGCCGGACGAGCGACCGCCGGCAGACAGACCGCCGCCGCGGGACTCGGCCGGGGCCGCTCCGGCCCAGCCTCGGCCCCGTTGAGCTGCCCGGCATGAAAGCCGTCGTGCTCCGGCGCCACGGCCGGCCCGAGGTGCTGCGGGTGTGCGACGTCGCCGTGCCCGTGCCCGGCCCGGGCCAGGTGCGCGTGCGCCTCGCGGCCCTCGGCATCAACTACGCGGAGGCGCTCTCGCGCAAAGGGCTGTACGGCTGGGCACCGCCGCTGCCCTACGTGCTGGGCATGGAGGGTACCGGCACCATCGACGCCATCGGTGAGGGCGTCACCGGCCGCTCGGTGGGAGCGCGCGTGATCGTGGGCGCGCAGTGCGGCGCGTATGCCGAGCAGATCGTGGTGCCCGCCGCCCAGGCGCTCGCCGCGTTCCCCGACTTCACCGACGAGGAGAACGCGGCCATCGGCGTGAACTACCTAACCGCGTGGGTGGCGCTCATCGAGGTGGCGCGGCTCCGGCCCGGCGAGCGCGTGCTGGTCACGGCCGCAGCCGGCGGCGTGGGCACGGCG
>VEPF01000093.1:0-3942 GCA_012027055.1 Gemmatimonadota bacterium
TAGGTCTGGATGGGGATCGTCGCCAGCGTCTGCGTCTCGCCTTTGACGCTCACCTGCTCCTTCGCCTCTACCGCCTGGTGCAGCCCGTCCGACCACCGGCGCCCGGTCATCTTCCGGCCCGTGAACTCGTCCACGATGATGACCTGGCCGTCCTCGATGATGTACTGCTCGTCCTTGTTGTAGAGCGTGTAGGCCTTCAACAGCTGGTGGAGCGCGTGGATCTTCTGGCTTTTCTCCGCGTACTCCCCCTCCAGCGCCTGGATCCGCTCCCGCTTCTCTTCCACCGGCATGTCCGGGTCGCGCTCGATGTCGCCCATCTCCTCCGACAGGTCCGGCACCACGAACGCGTTCGGCTCCGACGGCGACAGCTCGTCCAGCCCGCGATCCGATAGATGGATGGAGTGCCCCTTTTCGTCCATGGCAAAAAAGAGCAGCTCGTCCACTTCGTGCAGCTTCTTCTCCCGCATGTAGTCGCCTTCCACCTGCGAAGCCAGCTTCTGCAGGGAAGGCGTGTCGGAGAACAGCTTGAGCAGCCGCTTGTTGCGCGGCGCTCCCCGCTTGGCCGCCAGCAGCCGCAGCCCGGCCTCCGCCTCCTCGCCGCTTTCCAGCAGCCGCTCGGCCTCGGCGATCATCTCGCTCACGACGCGCGTCTGCTTGCGGAAGAGGTTGGCCACCGAGGGGTTGTAACGCTTGTACTCCTCCGACTGCTCCTCGCCCACCGGACCGCTGATGATGAGCGGCGTGCGCGCCTCGTCGATGAGGATCGAGTCCACCTCGTCGATGATCGCGTAGTAGTGCCCGCGCTGCACGCGCTGCTCCAGCGAGTGCACCATGTTGTCGCGGAGGTAGTCGAAGCCGAACTCGTTGTTGGTGCCGTAGGAGATGTCCGCGCGGTAAGCGGCCTGACGCTCGGCAGTGCCGGGCTCGTGCAGGTCGATGCAGGCCACGGTCAGGCCCAGGTACTGGTAGACCGTGCCCATCCATTCGCTGTCGCGCTGCGCCAGGTAGCTGTTCACCGTCACCAGGTGCGCCCCCCGCCCGACCAGCGCGTTCAGGTACAGCGGCATGGTCGCGACCAGGGTCTTGCCTTCGCCGGTCGCCATCTCCGCCACCTTGCCCCGGTGCAGCGCCACGCCCCCGATCAGCTGCACGTCGTAAGGTACCATGTCCCACTTCATCGGCTGGCCGGTCACGACGATGTCTCTGCCCAGCAGCCGCCGGCACGCCTCCTTCACGGTCGCGTACGCCTCCGGCAGGATTTCATCCAGGACCGCCTGCAGTTCCTCCTTCCGCTCCTCCTCGAGCGTGCGGATCTCCGCCGCCAGGTTCTCGCGCTCCGCCACTTCTTCGGTGTGTCGCTTCTGCTCGCGCAGCGCCTCGATGCGCTCGTCCAGCCGCCCCACCCGCTCCCTGATGACCGCGCGCAGCTTCTCGGTCTGGCCCTGCAGTTCCGCTTCCGTCACGCCCTGCAGCCGCGCCGCGATCGCGTTGATTTCGTCCACCAGCGGCTGCGACCTGCGCGCCTCACGTTCATGACGGTTCCCGAACAGGCCCGTCAGCAGTTTCTTGATCATTGCTCGTCGTTTGGGGACGAATGCCTATCCCTCGGAGCACCCTCTGCTTCGAGCGGCGTTTCCGGTCCGCGATACAACCCGTGCGCCCGGATGTACGCCTCCACCCCGGGCGGCACCAGGTAACGAATGGAACGCCCGGCCGCCACCGCCTCCCGGATCAGGGTCGATGAGATGTCTATCCTGGTCACCGGCACGTCCCGCACCGGCCGCCCGCCGAGGTCATCACCCACCGCTCCGATGCGCACTTCGTCGCCGGCGCGCCGCAGCACGCCCAGCGTGGCCAGGCGGCGCACTTCCTCGGGCTCACGCCAGGTGCCGAACTCGGCGTACTGGTCGGTACCGATCAGCAGGAACAACTCGTCGCCGTGGCTGGCCAGGGCCCGGAGCGTGTCGATCGTGTAGGAAGGGCCCGTTCGGTCCAGTTCCAGCGTCTCGACGCGGAAGCGCGGGTCGTCGCCGCAGGCCAGGGCGAGCATGGCGGCGCGCTCGGGTGCGGGCGTCACCGGGCGATCCTGCTTGTGAGGTGGGATGGCGGCGGGCACCAGCGCCACGCAGTCGAGCGCCAGCACCTGCAGCGCATCCTGCGCGGCGATCAGATGGCCGATGTGAGGCGGGTCGAAGGTCCCGCCCAGGAGCCCCAGTCTCACGTCCCCGCGACCGCGCCCTTCTCGAGTCCCTTGGCCTCGGCCGAAGCAGGGTAGTCCTTCAGCAGCCGGTCACGCGCGGCTTGCGCCTCATCGTCGTACTTCAACAGCTCGTAGATGCGCACCAGCCGGAGCAGGGCCCGGGGGGCGCTGGCGGAGGCCGGGAAACGCTCCACCGTGTCCTGGTAGTACTTGATCGCCGAGTCGAGCGCCCCCCTGCGCTGGTAGTATGCTCCCGCCTGGAAGGCCTTGGCCGCCAGCTTGTCCCGCAGCTCCCGGATCATCTCCTGGGCTGTCGGGACGAACGGGCTGTCCGGGTGATACGAGAGCAGGGCCTCGCAGTGCTCGATCGCGGCGTTCGTGTACTCCTGGTCCAGCTCCACGCGCGGCGAGAGACGGTAGTAGGATTCGCAGACTCCGAAACGCGACTCGTCGGCCCATGGCCCGGCCGGGAAGTCCATCGCCAGGCGCGCGAATTCCGTCGCCGCGGTGATGTACTCCTTCGCCCCGAAATGCGCCTTGCTGAGCTGGTAGCGCGCTTCCTGGTAACGGGGGTTGTCAGTGTACTCGAAGCTGAAGCGCTCGAACGCGCTGATCGCGTCGCGCCACTTCCTCGCCTCGGCCCGCTGGGTCCCGTAGGCGAACAGCTCATCCGGCGTCATCTTCGTGATCTTCGGCCCGGAGCTGGCACACGCCGTGCCGAAGCCGGCGGCCAGCAGGCCGATGAGCAGTGTCGATCTGGGCTTCATATCGTCAGGTGCGGGTCCGGTTGTGAGTACCCGGCCCGGTGCTTTCGGGTTCGGCGCCGGGCCCGCCCGGCCGCCGGCCGAAGCGCAGCTCATCGATGCGCTGCCGGGCTCGCTCCGCCAGTTGCCCGCGGGGAGTGCGAGCCTGCTGCAGCGCCTGCAGGTAGGCTCCGAGTGCTTCCTGGTTCCTCCCCTGGCCGAGCAGGATCTCGCCCCGCTCGAACCAGGCTTCCGCCTGCACCGTGGCCGGGATGCCCAGCTGGTTGACCGTTTCCAGCAGCGCCAGGGCCCGGACCGGCTCCGCTGCGATCGCCGTTCTGGCCATTTGCCAGGCGCAGGAGCCGATCGTGTACCGGGCCTGCTCGCTGCGCGGGTCTGTCTCCGGCACCCGCTCCCGGAAAGCGCTCAGCAGCTCCACTGCCTGGCGGCAGTTACCCCGCGCCTGCTGCACGCCGGCCAGCTCGTAGAGCAGTCCCGCCACCGAGTCGGCCGGCGCGGTCGCGAGGGCCCGGTCGTAGTACTCGACCGCCCGGTCCACCGCTCCGGTGCCTGCATAGTAGCGGGCCAGCGTCATGGTCATGTCCTCCACCGGCAGGCCCGGGCGGAGCGCCAGCGCTGCTTCCACAGCTCCCGCCATGCCGTACCGGTCCGACCGCTGCTGGGCGCGTTCGGCCAGGTCCAGGTAGTCGAACGCCGCCTGGTCCGTGTATTCGGGCGCTCGCCGCAGCAGTTCGTCGTATGACTCGCGCGAACGCTCGAACTGGCCCGTCACGGCATACCCGTGTGCCACCCGCGCCAGCGCTTCCACCGAGCCGCTCCGGGCATAGCTCAGCCGGTATTCGGCCAACGCCGCCGGGAACGCGGAATCCGCCCAGAGCCGGTCTCCGCGCGCCAGCGGCGTTTCGCTGTCCGCGCAGGCCGCCAGCAGGCCCGCTCCCAGCCAGCCCAGGGCAGGCACTACGCAAGCGAAGGCGCGCG
>VEPF01000093.1:3952-5475 GCA_012027055.1 Gemmatimonadota bacterium
CTATGGCGCGCGAAGGGGCGGCGCCCGCTCGCGCGCCGGCGCTACCCGCTGCGACCCTACTGCGCATCCGCCGCTTCCGCCTGGACTCCCATGGTCGACAGGTAGGCTCGCACCTGCGGGTTCTGCGAATCCTGGCGCTCGCACTGCCGCCACTGCTCGAGCGCCTCCGCCCGCCGGCCCAGACGCGCGTAGGCGAGACCCAGGTTGAGCCGCGCCCGCAGGAACCGGCCGTTGTCCTCCAGCGCCCGCTGCAGCTCCGCTGCCGCCTCTTCCGGCCGGTCCTGCTGCAGCAGGCACTGCGCCAGCTTGTTGCGAATGTCCTGAAAGTGCGGGCGCAGGGCCAGCGCAGCCCGATACTGCTCGGCCGCCTGCTCGGGAGCGCCGGCCGCGGCGTACAGGTCGCCCACTGCTGCGTGTGCGTTCGCCAGCCGGGCCGCCACCGCCGCGGAGAACTCTCCCCGCCCCTCCCGCTCGTAGCGGGCCGCCTGCTCGAATGCCTCCCGCCCTTCGTCCACCCGTCCCACGTTGTTGAGCGTGAGCGCCCGGTTGAGGTGCGCTTCGACGTAGGCCGGATTGCGCGCCAGCGCTTCATCGAATTGCGCGATCGCCTCCTGCGGTTCGCCGAGGAAGCTGAGGCAGAGTCCGACGTGGTTGTGGACGTCGGCGAAGTCGGGGTGGCGCAGCAGCACCTGGCGGAACAGCTTGAGCGCGGCGCGGAAGTCACCGCGCTCGAGGGCCGCCCGGCCATCGTGCAGCTGCTGCACGATCTGAGTGTCCATGACCTGCAAAAGTAAGCCCGCCCGGACCTCCCGGCCACCCGTTCCGCTTCAGCGCACCGCGGCCGGGTCCGTTCGCCTGACGGGTGGCCGCCCAATGCTGCTGTAGTCGAAGCCGAGCCGCCTCATGCGCGCCGGTTCGAAGAGGTTCCGGCCGTCGAAGATCACCGGCTCCCGGAGCAGCGCCTGCATGCGCCGGAAATCCGGCACGCGGTACTGCCTCCATTCCGTAATGATCAGCAGCGCGTCCGCGCCTGCCAGGGCGTCGTAGTTCTGCGGGCAGAACACCAGCCGGTCGCCGTATTGCTCACCGAAGTGTCGACGCGCGTTTTCCAGCGCCTCCGGGTCGTGGGCGCGCACCCGGGCACCCCGCGCCAGCAGCTGCCCGATGATCACGAGGGCCGGCGCTTCCCGCAGATCGTCCGTGTCCGGCTTGAAGCTCAGGCCCCACAGCCCGAACGTCCGCCCATTCAGGCTCTCGCCGTAGTAACGCACCACCTGCCGGACCAGCTCCAGCTTCTGGTCCTCGTTCAGCGCTTCCACCATGTCCAGGATGCCCGAGTCGACGCCCAGCTCCCCGAGCGTGCGGCGCAAGGCCTTCACATCCTTCGGGAAGCAGCTGCCGCCGTACCCCGCGCCCGCGAACAGGAAGGAACCGCCTATCCGCTCGTCCGAACCCACCCCCTGGCGCACCCGCCCCACGTCCGCACCCCCCGCGTCCCACAGGCGCGCCAACATGTTCATGAA
>VEPF01000447.1 GCA_012027055.1 Gemmatimonadota bacterium
GGCCCACACCGTCGAAGCGGCGCCCGACACCCCGCTGGGCTGGGTGCTGCGCGAGGCGCTGGGTCTGACCGGCACGAAGTACTCGTGCGGGGAGGGGGAGTGCGGCTCCTGCACGGTCCACGTGGACGGGGTCGCGACGCGCTCGTGCGTGACTCCGGTCTCCCGCGCCGCCGGCAAGCAGGTCACCACCATCGAAGGGCTCGGGCAGGGGCGGCTGCACGCGCTGCAGCGGGCCTGGATCGAGGAGCAGGTCCCGCAGTGCGGCTTCTGCCAGCCGGGCGTGCTGATGCAGGCGGCCACACTGCTGGCGAAGACCCCCAACCCGACCGATGCCGACATCGATCGGGCCATGGCTGGCAACCTGTGCCGCTGCGGGACGTACCAGCGGATCCGCCGCGCCATCAAGCGCGCGGCCGGGGAGGTGACGCGATGAGCACTTCAGAGCTGAACCGGCGCGATTTTCTGCGCGTCAGCGCCGAGGCGGGCGCGGCCCTGGTGATCGCGGTGCAGTTCCCGTGGGCGGACGAGCTGGCGGCCGCGGAGGCCGCGGAGCTGCAGGCCACGGTCTGGCTGAAGATCGACGGCGAAGGCCTGGTGTGGGTGATGCTCGACAAGTGCGAGCTGGGGCAGGGCGAGATGACGGCGCTGCCCATGATCCTGGCCGACGAGCTGGAAGCGGACTGGTCGAAGATCCGGACCGTGCACATCCCGACCGACCCGAGCACCTGGGTACGGCGCATGCAGACGGGCGGCAGCACGGGCGTGCGCACCACGTGGGAGTTCATGCGCAAGGCGGGCGCGACCGCGCGGGAGCTGCTGCGGAGCGCGGCCGCGGCCGAATGGAACGTGCCGGTCGAGCAGTGCCGCGCGGTCGAGGGAACCATCGAGCACGCCGGGACCGGCCGGAAGCTGGCGTACGGCAGGCTGGTGGCGCGCGCCGCGCAGCTGCCCGTGCCGGAGAACCCGCCGCTCAAGCCCACGTCCGAGTTCCGGATCATCGGCAAGGGGAAGATCCGGCTGGACATGCCGGAGAAGGTGGACGGGAGCCTCAAGTACGGTAGCGACCTGGTGCTCCCCGGCATGCTGTATGCCGTGGTTACGCGGCCGCCGGCCTTCGGGGCGAAGCTCGTGTCCGTGGACGATGCGGCGGCCCGCGCCACGGCTGATGTGGTGGACGTGCTCACCATCCCGCAGGGCGTGGCCGTGGTGGCGAAGTCCACGTGGGCGGCCCTGCAGGGCCGGAGCGCGCTCAAGGTCACGTGGGACTCCTCGCCGGCCGCGGGGCTCTCCAGCACCGCGCTCTACGAGGCGTGCAGCGAGCTGGTGCACGCGCCCGCCGCGCGCGCGATCAAGAATGTCGGCGACGTCGATGCCGCCATGACCGGCGCCGCGAAACGCATCGCGGCCGAGTACCGCGTGCCGTTCATGGACCACGCGGTCATGGAGCCGCTCAACGCCACCGCGCACGTGCATGACGGCACGGTGGAAGTATGGGTGCCCACGCAGTCGCCCACCGCGGCGCAGCAGACTGCCGCAGAGGTGGCCGGCGTGGCACCCGGCAAGGTCACGCTGCACGTGCCGCTGGTCGGGAGCGGCTTCGGCCGGCGCCTCAACACCGATGACACCGCCCTGGCCGTGGAAGTCGCCAAGCGCGTAACCGCGCCGGTGCGGGTCTGGTGTCCGCGCGCCGACGTGACGAAGAACGGCTTCTATCGGCCACTCTCGGTGCACCTGCTGCGCGGCGGCCTCGACGCCCAGGGCAACCTGGTGGCGTGGCTGCACCGCTCGGCGGGCGCGGGCGCCCAGGGGCTGATCGCTTCCGGCTCGGACAACCCGGGCTACGACATCCCGAACCTGCGCGCGGAGTTCACCGAGAAGCAGACGGCGGTGCCGGTGGGTGCGTGGCGGAGCGTCGCCTACACGCACATGGGCTTCGTGCAGGAGTCCTTCATGGACGAGCTGGCCCACGAGGCCGGGCAGGACCCGCTGGCCTTCCGGCTGAAGTACATGCCGGCCGGCAAGCTCCGCCAGTGCCTGGAGCTGGTGGCCGAGAAGGCCAACTGGGGCAGGCCGGCGCCCGGCCGCTTCCAGGGCATCGCCGCCACGTCATCGTTCGCGTCGCACGCGGCCGAAGTGGCGGAGGTCTCGGTCTCGCCCGCCGGCGAGGTGAAGGTGCACCGGGTGGTGGTGGCGGCGCACGTCGGGCAGGTGGTGCAGCCCGACAACATCGCGTCCCAGACCGAGGGCGCGATCGTGCTCGCGCTGGGCTACACGCTCAAGCACGAGATCACGGTGGTGGACGGCGTGGTGCAGCAGACCGGCTTCTCGGACTATCCGCTGCTGCGCATCGACGAGATGCCGCTGGTCGAGGTCTACACCGTGCCCAGCACCGAGCCGCCCACGGGCAGCGGCGAACCGCCCGTGCCGCCGCTGCCGGCCGCGGTCTGCAACGCCATCTTCGCAGCTACGGGTAAGCGGATAAGGCAACTGCCGATCCGGCCCGCAGACCTGAAGCGCGGCTAGCCAGGCGGTACCGCGCGCGCCCCCGGCGAGTTGCCCGGCGTAAGGCCGGGAAGCTTGCCGCGTCCGCGCGCACCTCCGCGGACACCCTCCGACAGCGAGGTCCAACCATGTCCCTCACCCTCGATGAAGCGCCGGTCGCCCGCGCGGAACTGCTCATCCGACGCCCTGTGGCCGAGGTGTACGAGGCCTTCGTCGATCCGGCGCTCACCACCCGCTTCTGGTTCTCCCGCAGCTCGGGCCGGCTCGCGCCAGGAGCGCGCGTGTCGTGGGAGTGGGAGACGTACGGCGCGTCCGCGGCCGTGGAGGTGAAGGAGCTCGAGCCCGAGCGCCGCATAGTGATCGAGTGGCCGGCGATGGGCGGGACGAACACGGTCGAGTGGCGCTTCCTGCCGCGCCCCGACGGGTCCACCTTCGTGAGCATCACCTGCGCCGGGTTCTCGGGATCCGGCGACGAGGTGGTGGCTCAGGCCCTGGATGCCACCGGCGGCTTCACCTTCGTGCTCGCGGGGCTCAAGGCCTTCCTCGAGCACGGCGTCGAACTGACCCTGGTGCGCGACCACCATCCCTGATGCGCCGGCGGCGCCGGCACACCGCGCGCGGCCGGCGTGCGCCTCAGCTCGCGGGCGCGGGCACGGCCGCGGCGGCCGGCGTCGTGCTGATCGACATGTCCGCCACCACCTTCCACTCGGTGCCCACTTTCCGATAGAGCGTCACGTACCAGCCGCCATCGACCTGGCCCTGCGGTCCGGTCGCGGTCCACTTGCCCCGCTCCGCCGCCAGGTCGCCCGCTGCCGCGATGTCCACGCGCTCGGTCGTCCAGCCTGCCGTTGCCGCTGGATCCTTGGCCCAGCTGGCCGTGATGGCTTCCTGGATCGCCGCCGGCCCGGTCTTCGGCTCCTGGTCCTCGCGGTAGATCGTTCCATCTTCCGTGAAGAGCGCCGCGATGCCCGCGGCGTCCCGGGCCTGCTCCAGTTGCAGCCAGTGCGCGGACACGGCGCGCACTGCCTGTTCCTCCGCGGCCACGTCGATCTTCGGGGATGCGCCGCCGCAGGCAGTCAACACGAACGCCAAGGCGGAGAACAGCACGGGCATGGTACGCATGGAACCTCCGAGCGGGCCAAAGGGGAGACCGGGCGGGCTGATTCCCACCTCGTGGTAGGTTAGGGCGCCGAAACCGCGCCCACAAGCAGATCGGGAGGCGGTGGCACTACAACTTCCGTAATAGCGATGAGAGTCCGGCTGGCGGCGTCGCGTTTGGCTCGGTCGGGTGCCTGTCGCCCCGGGTGTCGACCTGTGATGTTGCGTGGAGGCAGTGAGCGCCTGCGCCGCGGAGTGCCGCGGTGGCCATCTGCGGCTGTTGCCGACTGGCGCCGTTTGCCGGGCGACGGGCGAGCCGGAGCGGAGGACGTGCCGTGAGCTGCTATTACCTGGCCCAGATCCGGATCAACGACCCGGTGGCCTACCGGCAGTACCTGGACCGTGTCGATGCGGTCGTGGCCGCGTTCGGCGGCGAGTACGTGGCCGTGGATGACGAGGCCGTGATCCTGGAGGGCACCTGGGGACCCGGCCGCTTCGTGCTGATCCGCTTTCCCGACGACGACAGCCTGCGGCGCTGGTACTTCTCGCCGGAGTACCAGGCCATCATCGGCTACCGCCTGGCGGCCACGGAGTCCCGGGCGGTGGTGGTGCACGAAGGGGACGCGGCGTCGGAAGTCCGACGGCGCGCGCGACCGCCCAGGGTCGCGTGGCGTGGCGGGCGCGTTGCGCCGGGACACCGGCCGGGGGCGCCGGGAAGCGACGGGGCATGACCGCTCTTACCGAATACGGCTGGGACGACGAGTGCGCGCGGGCGCGCGCCGCCGCCGGCCTGCCCGAGCTCGTCCCGGCCCGGGTCATCGCGGAGCACCGTGATCTGTTCCGGGTCCAGGCGGCGGCGGGGGAATCCGCGGCGCGCCTGGCCGGGCGTCTCCGCCATCACGCTGCGCCGCGGTCAGACCTGCCGGTGGTCGGTGACTGGGTGCTGCTCGACGCCCCCGACCCCGCGGGCACGGCCGTGATCCGCGCCGTGCTGCCGCGCCGCTCCCGCCTCTCGCGCAAGCTCCCGGGGGAGCGCGCCGATGAGCAGGTGCTGGCCGCGAACATTGACACCGTGTGGATCGCCAGCGGCCTGGACCGGCCGCTCAGCCTGCGGCGGATCGAGCGTTACCTGGTGCTGGGCTGGGAGAGCGGCGCGCTGCCGGTGGTGTTGCTCACCAAGTCGGATCTGGCGGCGGATGCCGCCGAACAGAAAGCGGCGGTGGCCAACGTCGCCATCGGGGCACCGGTGCACGCGATCAGCAGCGTGAGCGGGGCGGGCCTGGAGGAGCTGTTGCCCTACCTGATCGCGGGCCGGACGCTCGCGCTGCTCGGGCCATCGGGCGTGGGGAAATCCACGCTGATCAACCGGCTCGCGGGCGAGGACCTGCTGCCCGTGGGCGAGGTGCGGGCCGCGGATCACCGGGGGCGGCACACCACCACGAGCCGCCAGCTGACCCGGCTGCCGGGCGGCGCCATGATCGTGGACACGCCCGGCATGAAGGAGCTGCAGCTCTGGGAATCGGACGAAGGCATCCCGGACACGTTCGGTGACATCGAAGAGCTGGCCGGCGAGTGCCGCTTCGCGGATTGCCGGCACGCGGGCGAGCCAGGCTGCGCGGTCGCGGCCGCCGTGGCCGACGGCCGACTCGCTGAGGCCAGGCTGGAGAACTACCACAAGCTGGCGCGCGAGCAGGCGTACCTGGACCGGCGCAAGGACCCGCACGCGGAGGATGCCGCCGCGCGGCTGATGCGCTCGGCCATGAAGACGCTGCGCTTCCACCCCAAATACCGGCGGGATGACGCCGAGTGAACGGGCGCGGCCCTGAGGCCG
>VEPF01000198.1 GCA_012027055.1 Gemmatimonadota bacterium
CTCCGGCATCGCCGGTTTGAAGGAGGCGTATGATGCCGCGGGCGGTGCCAAAGACCTGTTCGGCTACGTCGACATCGGGCTGAATCCGGCGAACACGCTGCCGCTCGGGACGGGCCGGATCATCTGGACCGCGCCCGGGGCGGTCACTGTCGGCCTGGGTGACAACCGCTTCTACGGCGGGACCAACGCGAGCGACTTCTCGCTCGCGACGCAACTTGGAGCCGTCACCCTGAAGGCGGACGCGACCACCATCATCGCGGACGGCGTCCTGAAGTGACCGCCGCCGCGAATGCGCGCGCAACGCTCCCCGGCAACGGGAGCGCAGCGGAGACCGCCCGGCATGCCGTTCCGTTTGGTGCGGCCGCCGGGCGGGATTTTGGCACCAGCAGGGAGCAGCACCTACGGCTGCTGACTCCAGATGCCAGTCACGGACCCTTCACTTGACGGAGAGTGACTATGTCGGACGACCAGCTCCAGCCCCAGCCGGTACGTATCGTCGATGTGGACATGCCGTTCTGGTCGATGGTGAAGTTCATGGTGAAGTGGGTGATCGCCTCGATTCCTGCCATGCTGGTCCTCCTGATCATCGGCCTCATCGTCGGCTTCGCCGTCGCCGGTCTCACCACGGGCGTGCTGAGCCGCTTCATGTCCGGCAGCGGGGGGACCGACTCCTCGGCGCTGACGTCGGACACGGGTGGATTCACCTCGTCTGACGAAGCTCCCCTGAGCGCTACCGTGTGGAGCCTGACGGAGAGCACCGATCCCGCCACGGTGACCCTGGCGCTGGCCGCCAGCTCGCTGGAGGGCACCGAGGGGCGCGAAGCGCCGGCGCTGATTCTCCGTTGCACGGACGGCAAGACCGAGGCCTACATCGACTGGCACACGTATCTCGCCATGGACTCGGCCACGGTATCGACTACCGTGGGCGATGCCACTGCCGTAGAACAGCCGTGGAGTGTCTCGACCGACAGCGAGGCGAGCTTCTTCCCGGGGAGCCCGCAGTCCTTCATCATGCAGCTCCTCGACGCCGAGAAGCTCGTCGCGACGACCACGCCCTTCGGCGAATCGGCCGTCACGGCGACCTTCGGCGTGAAGGGCCTCTCCGATACCATCGAGCCGCTGCGCAAGGCGTGCGGGTGGTAGCACCGCAGGACGCCCTGGTGGCCCGGATATACGGGCCCCCAGGTGGTTCGGCCGGTCCGGCGGCATGGCGGGGCGCTGCGGCCGCGCGGGGGTGAGCAGCGATCCAGCCGACGGGAGCTGTCCGGCCGGGCCCCGGGGGCATAATCTTGCCCGCCATGACCGAGGCCTCCGGTTATCCCCGCTCGGGCAACGCCCTCACGCGCGCCATTGGCCGGCTGGCGCTGGCCGTGACCCGGTTCAGGATCGCCGGCGAGCTGCCCGCTGCCCCGAAGTTCGTATTGTGCGTCGGACCGCACACGTCCAATTGGGACTTCGTGGTGCTGTACGCGGCGGAACTCGTGGTCGGCCTGCGGACCAGCTGGCTGGGCAAGCACAGCCTCTTCCGGGGACCGCTCGGCCTGGTGCTGCGCGCAATGGGCGGGATCGCGGTCGACCGGCGGGCGGCCCACGGCGTGGTCGGGCAGGTGGTCAGCCGCTTCGCGGCAAGCCCCGACCTCGTCGTCGGCCTCGCGCCTGAGGGCACCCGGCGCAAGGTGGATAGGTGGCGGTCCGGGTTCTACCACATCGCCCAACAGGCGGGCGTGCCGATCGTCCCGGTGGGCCTCGACTGGCGGCGCAGGACAGTGAAGATAGGCGGCGTCTTCCGGCCGACCGGGGACGAAGCCGAAGACCTCCGCGCGCTGTACCGGTTCTTCGCGAGCGCCCGCGGCAGGATACCGGAGAACGCGTTCCCTCCGCCGGCTGACTGACCGCGAAGCGGGCGCCGGCGGTCACGCCAGTGAAGCGCACGGCCTGATCGGGCCGCGCTTGGGCTACTTCCCCGGGTCGCTCGCCCTGCCCCTGCTCCACGGAGTGGGCGCCCGCCCCCGCTGCAGCCTCGCCGTGAGCTGGTCCGCGAGCGGCCGCCGCGCGTGCCCGTTCCGGATGTCGAACAGGCTCCCGTACGAGAAGATCGCGTAGCCGTCCGCGCCCAGCGCGGCCGCGGCATCGATCTCCTGCGTGGCCAGGTCCGCGCTGCCGCGCAGGATCAGGCCCTGGGTGATGAACCCGGGGGCGGGACGCGGTGCGAGCAGGAGCGCCGCGCGGTTCCGGAAGACAGTGGTGTCGCTCGTGTAGTTCATGGTCATGACCCCGTCCAGCAGCCCTTCGCGGAGCCACGCCAGGTAATCCTGGATGTTGTTCGCGCGCGCCACCGCGGGGTCGGGCATCACCGAGGCGGTGAACACCGTTCCGGGCCGCGCGGCCGAGACAGCGTTGTAGATCTTGCGCACCGTGGCGGTGACCTGGGCGATGCGCCACTCGCGCCATTGCTCCGGTGCCGCGTCCGGCGAGGCGGCGCCGGTCTCGTGCGCAAAGCGGGCGAGGCTCACGGCGTCGTACGACCAGTTGCCGAGGCGGTCGCCGCGCGGCCGGTACTCCGCCTGCACTTCCTCGATCTCGTGCGGGTAGCGCACGTAATCGTAGTGTATGCCGTCGATGGGGTACCTCGCGGCCAGCTCGCCGAACACCTTCGCCAGGTAGTCCTGCACCTCGGGCACGCCCGGGCTGATGAACGAGTACCAGTCGCCCACCGTGGAATCGACGCCGTGGTCACGCGGGATCATGCGCCGGCCGGCCGCAGCCGCCATGAACCAGTCCGGGTGCTCCCACCACAGCTGCCCGGCCGTCCGCGGCGGGTACTTCTGCGTGCGCCAGGCGGGGAAGATGTTGACGTAGGCGTGCAGCTCCATGCCCCGCCCGTGCGCTTCCGCGATGGCCAGCGCGAGCGGGTCCCAGCCGGGGTCCTTCCCGGTGGTCTCCGGGGTTTCGCCGGTCAGCTCCCAGGCCCAAGGCTCGATGTCCGAGCGGTAGAACACGGTGCCGTTCCCGCGCACCTGGAAGAGCACCACGTTGAAGCCGAGCGACGCGACGTTGCCGATGATGCGCTTCACCTCATCGGGCGTCTTGTAGTCCATCCGCGTCACCCAGATCGAGCGGACCTCGGTGTCGCGCGCGGGGATGCGGGGCGCGGGAGCGGGAGCCGGCGCCTTGCCGGCGCAGCCGGCCAGCAGTACCGCAACGGCAGCGAAGCGCTTCACGGTTCCTCCGTTCTCACCGGCCGATTGATGATCTGAGGGCTGGGGCCAGCTGAAACGCTTACCGCCGGGCTTCTCCGCGCGCAAGCTGGCACGTGAGCCCAGGCGCTCGCTGGTGCCGCGTGCGCTCTTCCGGGCGGCAGAAAGGAGGCGCACCCTGGCGCCGCCGCTGAACGTTCAGACCGGGAAGAGCTCCAGGAGCGGGGCGCGGAACCCGGGAAGGACGTCGTCGCCCGTGAGCTCGTCCATGACCCCCAGCCGCCGCGGCTCCTCGCCCGGCCGGTGCACAGCCACGGTCCGCGTGCGAGGGTCCACCACCCACACCAGCCTGCTGCCGGCCAGGATATAGTCCCCCACCCTCTCTTCCAGGTCCCGCCGCCGATTGCGCGGCGATACCACCTCCGCCGCGAGGTCGGGCGCCACGTGCCAGCGGGGCAGCGTGTAACCGCGCTCCGGAATGCGGACCGCCGAAACCCACGCCACGTCCGGCACCCGCACCGTCAAGGGCTCCACCGATAGCACGAATTCCACCTCGATGACGGCGGCTCCCCCGGTGCGGTGCGCACGCTCGTACGCTTCGAGCAGATACACCAGCCTGGACTGCACCCGGGCATGCAGCGGCGCGGGCCTGGGCTCGCGTATCAGCCGCCCCCGCACTGCCTCCACTTTGTAGAACTCGTCTTCGGGCATGCTGGCGTACTGCTCCAGGGTCACGTACTCCCGCTCGGGCGATTCGGCGGTTGCCATGGCGATCCCTCTCCGGTTTCAATGCGACACGGGAGCCTAACCCGACCGGCGTGGCATTCACATAGCAGAACGGGACTGGCGGCTGGCCGGTCCCGTTTCCGCCTCCTGCGCCGCGTCGCGACGCCCGCGCGTCATTGCGTCCGGATCACCACCGTGCCCCCCTGCAAACCCTCCGCCCGGGCGGTGAGCGTTACCCGCCCGGCCTGCCGTCCGCCGCGGAGGATCACCATGGCCTTGCCGTGGAACAGGTCCACGTACTCGGCCTGGAACGGCTCGAGCGACTGCGGATCGCCGTTCCCCACACCGGCGATGGTGGCGGGGCCCGTGACGCTCAGCGCCACGCGCGCGGCGCTCAGGGGGTGCGGATTGCCGGCGCGGTCCAGAGCCTCCACCAGCACGTAGCTCAGGTCCATGCCGTCCGCGGCGATCGTGCTCCGGTCCGCCACGAGGCGTAGCTGCTGCGCCTCGCCTGCCGTCACCACGCTCGCCTCGCCGATCACCGCACCCTCGCGGTATGCCACAGCCCGCAGCTCGCCGGGCGCGTATGCGACGTCCTTCCACGTGAGCCGCGTGCGCTCGACCGCGTTCGGCGAGGCCGGTTGCTTGCATCTGCGGCCCAGCGTCGCGCCGTTCAGGAGCAGCTCGGCGCATTCGCCGTTCGTGTAGACGAACACCGGCACCTGCTGCCCGAGGCGGTCCGGCCAGTTCCAGTGCGGCAGGATGTGCACGGTGGGCTCGTCCGGTTCCCACTGCGCGCGGTAGAGCCAGAAGCGGTCCTTGGGAATCCCGACCAGGTCCACGATGCCGAAGTAGGAGCTGCGCGAGGTCTGCCCGGGTGTCAGCCCGAACTGGCGCACCGCGGAACTGCCGTAGGGCGTCGGCTCGCCCAGGTAATCGAAACCGGTCCAGACGAATTCGCCCGCGATGTACTCCTCGTCCTGCTGCCACATGAAGGCGTCATCCGGCAGGTCGGCCCACGCGGGCGCGTTCAGGTCGTAACTGCTCACCTGCCGGGACCTGGTGAACGCCGTGGGCGAGTCCGGCAGCGGGAATTCGTAGAAGCCGCGGGTGCTCACCGTGGAGGCGGACTCGGTGATGAGCACGGCCTTGTTCGGCTCCAGTTGCCGGGCGAGGCGCCAGCGGGCGTTGTAGTTCCAGGAGAGCACGTCGTAGAAGTCGAAGGCGCGGAGCCGCGGCGCCTCGGCGTCATCGTTCACCAGCGTGACCGGCCGGGTCGGGTCGAAGCGGCGCAGGTAGCTGACCAGCGTGTGCAGGCGCGCGAAGCCGTTGGTAACGTTCCACTGCGCGGCCCCGATCTCGTTGCCCACGCTCCACAGGAAGATGGCCGGGTGGTTGCGGTCGCGGCGCACGAAATTGCGCGCGTTGCGGAGCGCGAACTCGTCGAAGTCTCCGTCGCAGACGAGATCCGCCGTGCCG
>VEPF01000033.1 GCA_012027055.1 Gemmatimonadota bacterium
CGGCGGCGCGGCCCGGTCGGGTCGGCCGGTGCGCCCACGGTGGCCCTCCGCGCTGCTTCATGGCTGCGGCCGCGGCGGCAGCTGCCCGCCGCCCGGGCGGCGGGGGAGAGTCTGCAGGCGGCCCCCGGCGCGCAGCGCGCCGCAGTTGGTGCGGTCCCGGGGCCCGGGCCAGCGGACGTCGATCCGGTCCACCAGTCCGCTGTCGACCGCGGTGTGCACGTGGTCGTACGCGGCCGCGCAGCGCTCCAGCGGGTCCACGTCCCGGATGCGGCGCCAGACCTGGTAGCCCATGAAGAGCAGCAGCCCGCCCATCAGCAGGGCCACCAGCTCCCAGCGGAAGCCGCCACGCTCTGCGGGTTCCCCGGTGGTGCCCATTCAGGCGCTCGCCCGCGCGGGCTCGGGCCAGTACTGCGTCACCTCGACGCCGAGCGACTCCAGGTCCGCGAGCAGCCGCTGGGGCGCTACCGCCTGCGCCTGCAGCCACACGCCCGGCCGGCGGATCGAGCCATCCTGGAGCTGCTTCAGCCCCGCCAGCACGCAGGCGGCGGTGAGGTAGTAGCCGTCCTGGTGGGCCAGCTCGAGCTGCAGCGTGCGCGGCCGGCCCGCCCGGATGCCGACCGCCTCCAGCTTCAGGACCGTGCGGAAGGGCGGATTCGACCCGTGCCGGAGGCCGGCGCCCAGCAGGCGGGCCAGCCAGGGACGGGAGCGCTGCGGCGCGAAGCGCTGTCCCAGGATGGCGAGCGGGATCACGCCCCAGTCCACGAGCGCGTTGAAGCCGCCCACGTAGAAGCCGGTGGAGCGCAGCGTCGGATAATGCTGCGGAAGGGTGCGCAGCTCCTCCAGCGCCATGGCGTAGCACGAGCGCATCCCGAAGGGCGCCCCGAACTCCATCTTCAGCTTCACACCCGGGTCCCGCATGGTGAGGCGGCGCCACTCCCCTTCGGCAAAGAGCGACGTGTCGACGCCCACGATCATGTCCAGGAACTCCGCCAGCGTCGCCGGCGAAGGGTTCACGGCCCGCCAGTCCTGCTGGATGGCGCTGGCCACCAGCGCGCTGTGCAGCTCGTCGAACTGCTCCGCCGCGCGCCGGACCATCACCGCCGGCAGACCGGGGTGGAAGCCGCCATCCGTGATGAAGCAGCGGCCGCTCCGCCGGATCTCCGGCGCGAGCGCGCGCAGCACGCCCAGCTTCGCGGGCGAGTAGAGGATGTCGTAGTAGTCGGCCCTCGCGCGCAGCGCGGCGCGCGCCACCGTCTGCGTGTGCACGACCGTGCTGGACGCCACGATCATCAGGTCCACGCCGGTGAGCGCGGCGGTCAGGCTCTCGGCGCTGGCCGCATCCGCGAACTGCCAGTCCACACGCTCCGGACCGAATTCCGCGAGCGCGGCCGCGGCGGCCATGGCGCGCGCCGGATCGCGCCCCGCGACCGTGACGCGCAGGGCCGTGTGCTCGAGCAGCAGCCGGGCCAGGACGCGGCCCGTGGCGCCGTAACCACCGAGGATCAGGACGTGCTCCATGTGCGTCCGCGCTCGAGGTGAAACCTGCTGCAAGGTAGCCCGGGGGGAACAGCGGGGCCATGCGCCGTGTCAGGCCCGGGGACGCGCGGATCCCGCCGGCGTCCTGCCCTGGCCCGGCGCCCTGTCCGCGCCGGTCCAGCCGGCTACTTCGCCCGTGCTCTGGCCCGCCAGCGGATCAGCACCAGGGCCAGGATGAAGATCTCCGCCTCCGGCGCCAGCGGCTCCTCGAACTCGGCCGTGAACGCGCGGGACAGGAGGCCGCGGCGCCGGACTTCGGCGATGGTGCGGTCCCCGTGCACAACCAGGTAGGTCCGCCCCGGCAGCCGCGGCTTCAGGTGGAGCTGCCGGTCCGCGGCGACGACCCGGTACTCGATCGGCATGAACCGCGTGCGCTCGGCCCGCGCGATCACGCGCTCATCGTGCTCCAGCAGATAGGTGAACCCAAGCGCGCGCTCGCGCCGGAAGCGGTAGTGCTCGCCGCCCAGCGTGAACTCCCCGGGCACCCAGAGCTTCATGGCGACCACCGTCAGGTCCTCGCCGTCCCGCCGAATCCGGTAGTCGCGCGCCAGCCAGTGCAGCGGCTCGCCCTCGAAACGTTCCATCGCACCCCTCGCGGTTCAGGCTTCGCGCCGCCGCAGCACCGTCACCACCGTGTCCCGGATCCGCCGCTGCACGCCGCGCACGGGCAGCTCGTGCTCGGGCGAGTGCTCGAGCGCCAGTACCGCGCAGAAGGGCACGCGCAGCCACTGATCCACGATCCGGTCCAGCTTGCGGGAGCCGTACGGGGGATCGGCAAAGACGACGTCGTACGCGGCCGGCCCCAGGTGCTCGACGTACGGGATCGCATCCCGCACGAAGATCCGGGTGCGGGTCTTCACCCGGAACGCCGCGACATTGGCCTTGAGCGCGTGCAGCGCGGCCGGACCGTTCTCCACGAAGTCGCAGCGGCGGGCGCCGCGTGAGAGTGCTTCGAGCCCGAGCGCGCCCGTGCCGGCGAACAGGCCGGCCACGCTCGCGCCGCGCAGGGCCGGCCCGAGCAGGTCCATGAGCGCGGCGCGCAGCTCCTCGGAGGTGGGGCGTACCCGCCCGCCCGGGGACAGCAGCGCCTGCCCCGCCCATGTGCCGGCTACGATGCGCATTCGCCCCTCAGATAACGCTGGCGCGCGGCCGGCGCCTGCCGCTCGATCGCGTAGCGCAGCATGGTGCGGGGCATCTCCCGGCAGTGCGCGGCCACGAACGCGCCCGCGGCCCGGTCCTGCTTCCACGCCTCCCGCAGCATCCAGCCGACGGCCTTGTGGATCAGGTCGTGCCGGTCCTGGAGCAGGCGCTCCGCGATCGCCAGCGTCTCCGCGATCTCGCCTTCCCGGATGAACCAGGCCGTGGCCAGGATCGCGATCCGCCGCTCCCACACGGAGCGCGAGCGCGCCAGCCGGTGGAGCGGGGCCCGGCTCCGCTCCGCCAGGTGCGCCCCCACGATGCGCGGCGCCGAAGCGTCCACCAGGTCCCAGTTGTTGATCCGGTCCGTGCGCCTCAGGTACAGGCGGTAGAGCCGCTGCCGCTCCGCGGCCGTGCCGCGCTCGTAGCGGCGCACCATGGCCAGCAGCGCGACCAGCCTCGCCTCGTGCCACTCCGACTGCAGCAGCACGTCCAGCTCGGACTCGGGCAGCGCCGCCGTGCGCGGCAGCAGCCGGCGCAGCACCGGTACGCGGATCCCCAGGAAGCGGTCTCCCTCGCCGTACTCGCCGGGGCCGGTGCGGAAGAACCGTTGCAGGAAGCGCGCATCCGCCGGATCGCCGCTTTCCTCCAGGTGCGCGACCGCCTCGCGCGCGGTCGCGAAGGCCGCGGCCGGCGGGAGACCCGCCGCCGCGGCGGTACTTGTGGCTCGTTTACGTGGCATGCAAACTCCCGCGCGAAACACCGCCCATTTCCGCGAGGTCGAGGTGGCAGACCTGAAACCCAGGCAGCGCGCCTACCTGAAGTCGCTGGCCCACCCGCTCAAGCCGATCCTGCAGATCGGCAAGGACGGGGTGACGCACGCCGTGCTGCAGAGCGTGGTCGATGCGTTCCACAAGCGCGAGCTGCTCAAGGTCAAGGCGCTGGAATCATGCCCGGAGCCCGCCGCGCAGGTGGGCGACACCATCGCCGCGCAGCTGCCGGACGTGCACCTGGTCCAGGTGATCGGCCGGACCATCGTGCTGTACCGGCGCCACCCCGAGCAGCCCGAGCTTCAGCTGCCCGCCTGAGCGGGATAGACGCGCACCACATCGAAGCGGCGCAGCTGCACCTGCCCGGCCGGCGCGCCGGCCGGCTTGCGGACATCGGCCGCGCGGCAGATGTGCACCGCCACTTTCCCGCCCGCCGCGCGCGCCTTGGAGTGCCAGGCGGCCAGCTGCGCGGCCTGCTCCACCACTGCGCGTGGAAACTCCTCATCGACGCGACTGCGGATGACCACGTGGCTCCCGGCAAATCCGGACGCGTGCAGCCACAGGTCCCGGGGCCCCGCGATCCGGAAGGTGAGCTCGTCGTTCTGCCGGTCACCCTTCCCCACCAGCACTTCCCAGCCGGCCAGGTCGTAGCGGCGGCAAGGCGACGCGCCGCCCTCCGGCTCCCGCGCTCCGCCGCTCACCGCCTCGGCCCACCCGCCGCACCACGTGGTTGTCCTTCCGGCCCTTGCGCAGCACCAGCACCTGGCCGTCGATGGCATCCTCGCCGCGCACCCGCCGGTCAGCGAAATCCACGCGCTCCCCGTTGAGGTAGATGCCACCGCCGGTCAGGAGCCGACGGGCTTCGCTCTTCGACGATGCCACTCGGGTCTCGGCCAGCAGGTCCGGCAACGCCATGCCGTCGCCGGATAGACGGTCGCGCGGGAGCGCGGTCGAGGGGACGTCGGCAAAGACATCCAGCAGCTCCGCCGCGTCCAGCTCGCGCACGTCTCCCTTCCCGAACAGGACCCCCGTGGCCCGCTCCGCCCGGTCCAGTCCCGCCGGCCCGTGCACCAGCCGGGTCACCTCTTCCGCCAGGCGGCGCTGCGCCACCCGCGCCGCCGGGTTGGCATCCTGCTCCGCGGTGATCGCCACGATCTCGGACACCGGCAGGAAGGTGAAGTACTTCAGGTAGCGATCCGCGTCAGCGTCCTCGGCGTTGAGCCAGAACTGGGAGAAGCGGTGCGGCGCGGTGAGCGAGGGATCCAGCCAGACCGCGCCCGCCTCCGTCTTCCCGAACTTCACGCCGCTGGTCGTGGTCACCAGCGGCATCACGATCCCGTGCACCTTGCGGCCCCGCATGCGGCGGATCAGCTCCATGCCCGCCGTGATGTTCCCCCACTGGTCGCTGCCGCCCAGCTGCATGGTGCAGCCCTCCCGGTCCGACAGCGTCAGGAAGTCGTACGCCTGCAGCAGCATGTACGCGAACTCGGTGTAGGAGATGCCTTCCTCCTGCTCCACCCGCCGGGCCACCGACTCCTTCGCCAGCATGTAGTTGACCGTGAAGTGCTTCCCCACGTCCCGCAGGAACTCGAGCAGGCCCAGCGGCCCCAGCCAGTCGTGGTTGTCGATCAGGCGCGCGGGGTTCGGTCCCTCGAAGTCCAGGAACCGCGCGAGCTGACCGCGCAGCCCTGCGACGTTCTCCTCCACCTGCGGCCGCGTCAGCAGCTGCCGCTCCACCGTCTTGCCGCTGGGATCCCCGATCATCCCCGTGCCGCCGCCCACCAGCGCGATCGGCAGGTGCCCGGCCCGCTGCAGCCGCGCCAGCGCCAGGATCGGCAGCAGCGAGCCCACGTGCAGGCTCGCCGCCGTCGGGTCGAAGCCGATGTATGCCGTCACCGGGCCCGCGCCCAGCGCCTCGCGCGCACTCTCGCTGGCACTGTGGAGCAGCCCCCGGGACTCCAGTTCGTCGTAGAAGTTCGTCATGATCCGAGCGTTCGGGTGAGCCTGTAG
>VEPF01000024.1:0-2522 GCA_012027055.1 Gemmatimonadota bacterium
TGCTCGAGCGCGAGGGGCACCATGTGATCTCCGCCTACAACGCCGTCGATGGGCGGGCCCTCGCGGAAGCCGAGCGGCCCGATCTGCTCATCCTCGACGTCATGATGCCCGAGGGCACGGAAGGCTTCCACCTGGTCTGGCAGCTGCGCGCCCGTCCGGAGCCCTGGTTCCGCCAGGTGCCCATCATCATGCTCACCGCCGTGCACCAGCGGACCCCCTTGCGCTTCTATCCGGACCGGGCCGACAACACCTACGCCCCCGGCGAATACCTCGAGGTCACCGACTTCATCGACAAACCCGAGGAGCCGGAGGAGCTGACCCGCGCCGTGGCGCGCATACTGCACCGGACGCGCCCCCGCCCTCCAGTCGGCTGAGACTGGACGCCCGCCGTGAGCCGCCCCGCCCTCATCCCCGAAGGGCATCGCGCACTGCGGGCCACGGATGTCCTGCTCGGACGCAACGCCTGGCTGATCCGCCTGCGCTGGATCGCCGTCCTGGCCACCCTCGGCTTCACGCACCTCGCGCCCTGGCTCCTGCCAATTCAGATCCAGGTCGGCCGCATCACCCAGCTGGCCCTGGCCCTAGCCGCATACGACCTGGCTGCCTGGATCGATCTCCGGCGACGTTTGCGCGAGGACGCCGCCATCCAGGCCGGGACCAGCCCCCCGCCCGATGGCGCCAACCAGCCCTGCGCGCCCGGGCGCTGGCTGCTGCCGCGTACCTACCTGGGCACGCTGCCCTACGACTGGGAGGCGGGTTGCTCCGCCGTGTTCGCGTTGCTGCAGATCGTCCTGGACCTGGTCTTCCTCACCGCCCTGCTGCACTTCACCGGCGGCATTGAGAACCCGGCCTGGGTGTTCTTTACCTTCCATGTGATCTTCGCCAGTGTGCTGCTGTCCGCGACGGCCACGTACGCCATCGCCAGCTTCGCGGTGGCGCTCCTCTGCGCCCTGAACCTCGGCGAGGTCAACGGCTGGCTGCCGCACTACTCGCTGGGCGTGTCGGGCGCGCTCTACGCGCAGCCCGGGCTCATCGCCGCATACCTGCTGCTTCAGGCGGCAACGCTCTACACCACGGCCTACCTGGCCAGCTCGATCGCCGCCCGGCTCCGCCGGCGCGAGGTCGATGTGCTCATGCTCACGCGCTATCTCGGCGACAAGGCGGAGCGCCTCGAGGCGGCCTACCAGGAGCTGAGCGTCGCCGAGAAGGCCAAGTCCGCCTACATGCGCAAGGTGGCCCACGAGCTCCGCCAGCCGCTGGGCGTGGTCAAGACCGCCCTCAGCGTGGTGCTGCAGGACACGGGTCCGGAACTCGACCCGCAAACCCGCAGCCTGATCGAGCGGGCCGCGCGCCGGGCCGGCGGCCTGGCCGAGATGACCCAGGAGCTGCTCTCCCTGTCGCGCGCCCGCGCCGGCCGCGCGGCCGTGGAGCTGACCCCGGTCGAGATCGCCGGCATCGCCGCACGGGTCCTCGACGAACAGCACCACCGGGCGCAGGAGGCCGGCGTGTCGCTCAGCGTCGAGCTCCAGATCGGGCTCCCGCCCGTAATCGGCGACGCCGAGGGACTGGCCGACATGATGGGCAACCTGATCGGCAACGCCATCCGCTATACCCCGGCCGGCGGCAGCGTCTGGTTCCGCGCCCGTCGCG
Organism: Gemmatimonadota bacterium; assembly: GCA_012027055.1. GTDB lineage: Bacteria > Gemmatimonadota > Gemmatimonadetes > Longimicrobiales > RSA9 > VEPF01. The sequence continues at coordinate 1,651 of VEPF01000024.1, forward strand.
GCGCGGATCGGCTGGTCATCGAGGTGGAGGACACCGGCATCGGCGTCCCCGCAGCGGACCGCGACCGCAGCTTCGACGAGTTCTACCGCACTGCCGCCGCCCGCGAGCACTCGCAGCAGGGGTCCGGCCTCGGACTGGCCATCGTCAAGGCCGTGGTCGAGCAGCACCAGGGCACCATCACCGTGGAAGACCGCGACGGTGGCGGTACCCGCTTCCGCGTCGAGCTGCCCGTCCTCGAGCGCAGCGATGCCATGGCGCTCATCTGAGGCAGCCCGCCGCCCCGGTCACACCGCGAAATTCGCGAATTTCGGATATTTCAGTTATCTTTGAATCAGAGCGGGACTGCCCCGCCACCACCACTGCCCGCGGCGCGACTCCGGCGGAGCGCGTCCGTGGGCCAGTGCTTTTCGGGCCGGCGCCGGGGGAGCGGGCGGCCGGATGGGCGGGAATCAGGGCCCGCTCGGCTTCGCCGCCGCTGGATTACCGGTCGGCATGAGACGGGCCGGGCACCCACCCCGCCGGGGAGATGCTGAGATGACCATCCTGGGCAACAGCGCGCGTCGCATCCGCACCGAAGAGTTGCATGTAGACCTCGACACCTATCCCGACTGGGTGAGCGGCCAGGACCGGCTGCCCGAGCCCGGTGCCCGCGTGTTCTGCACCGCCGGTCTCGCGGACGTGGTGAAAGTGCTCGGCAAGGTGAGCGATGGCAGCCGCCTGCTCGAGCTGCGGGTCGATGGCTCCAGCCAGCCCTTCTTCGTCGCGGCCTCAAACGTGCGCGTGGCACCCCAGTCCTGACGTAGCCCGCGCGGCGCCCCCGGTACGGGGTGGATGAGCCGCGGGCCGCCCCCGGTGACCGGGGCGGCCCGCGC
>VEPF01000024.1:2532-5392 GCA_012027055.1 Gemmatimonadota bacterium
TGGCCTGGCGGCCCTTGGGCTCCTGGATCATGTCGAACTCGACCCGCTCACCCTCGGCCAGCGACTTGAAGCCGCTGCCCTGGATCGCGGAGTGGTGGACGAAGCAGTCCTTCGAGCCGTCCTCCGGCGTGATGAAACCGAAGCCCTTGGTGTCGTTGAACCACTTGACCGTTCCGGTGGTACGCATTCCGTACTCCTGATGGTTTGTTCGATGGCGTCGAGCACGGGTGTGTTGGAAACGCGTTGCCGCGCTTCCGGCCGGACCGATCCATCTCTCGCTGTGTGCGCCGGCACTGTGCCGGCGCGGTGCGCAGGTGACAAAAAGGGGGCCGGGCGTGCACACCCAGTCCCCTGGTCGGCACCTGCACAACCATAATGATAGTATCCCGAGGGCGTGTACGCAAGCCAGCTACCCCGGGCCGCGCACCGGCCGGGCCCGCCGTCCCCCTATTCCGCCCGCGCGGCGGTGCGTTCCTCGGCCAGCATGGCCGCCCGCCGCTGGTAGAGCCCGCTCTCCAGGCCGGCCGGATAGCGGTGCGGGTTGTGGAAGCGCTTGATCCCCTCGTGGAAGCCTGCCAACTGGGTCCTGGCCCGGTCCCTGACCTGTCCGAGCGGGGGCGGGGAGTAGACCTGCGCGCCATTCCGGAACACGGGCACGAGCAGGTCTTCGGTGTCTGCGCCGGGGCCGAGGCGCTTCTGCCGGATGGGATCCGCGGGATCCACTATCAGCACGGATTGCGGGAGGGGCGGTCCGAGCGTGTCGTAGATGGCGTCGCCCGCGTACTCCCCGTGCTGCCGGAAGCGGCGCACCTGCAGGCAGCCCGGCGTGGTGACCTTGGCGGTCTGCTCGGAGAGCTTGACGCGGTGCTCCCACTCCCCGCCTGCGCCGCGCACGGCCGAGAGCTTGTAGACCCCGCCCAACGCCCCCTCGCCATGGCCGGTGACGAGGCGGGTACCCACCGCCCAGGTATCGACGCGCCCGCCCTGCTGGCGGATGTCGGCGATGGTCTCCTCGTCGAGGTCGTTGCTGGCCAGGATGCGCGTGTCCTGGAAGCCGGCGTCGTCGAGCAGGCGGCGGGCCTCTCGGCTCAGGTGCGCCAGGTCACCGGAGTCCAGGCGGATGCCGAGCAGCCGGTGGCCGTGCTCGCGCAATGAGCGCCCGACCGCGATGGCGCGGCGGACGCCCCGCAGCGAATCGAAGGTATCGACCAGCAGCACCACGTTGTTCGGCAGGGCAGCGGCGTAGCGCGCGAACGCTTCCGCCTCGTCGCCGAACAGCCGCACCCAGCTGTGCGCGTGGGTGCCCCGGACGGGAATGCCGTAGCGCTGGCCGGCCAGCACGTTGGAAGTGCCGGCGCAGCCGCCGATGTAGGCGGCCCGGCTCGCGCTCAGGCCGCCGTCCGCGCCCTGGGCGCGCCGCAGCCCGAACTCGAGCACGGGCGCCCCGCCCGCGGCGTGGCAGATACGGGCCGCCTTGGTGGCGACCAGGGTGGAGAAGTTGATCTGGTTGAGCAGCGCGGTCTCGATCAGCTGCGCCTGCAGCACCGGACCGCACACGCGTACCAGCGGTTCCTGCGGGAACACCACGGTGCCCTCGGGCACCATGTCCACATCGCAGCGGAACTCGAACTCCTGCAGGTAGCGGAGGAAGGCCGGGTCGAAGCGCGCGCCGCCGTCCGCCCCCGTCAGGCTGGCGAGGAAAGTCAGGTCCGCGGGCAGGAAACGGAGCGCGCGCAGGTACTCGATGGCGGGCTCCATCCCAGCGGCCAGCGCGTACCCGCCCGCGAACGGGTTGCGGCGGTACCAGAGGTGGAAGACGGTCTCGCGGTCGGCCACGCCGGTGCGCCAGTACCCCTGGGCCATGGTCAGCTGGTACAGGTCGGTGAATAGCGCGCCCGGAGGCATGGCTCAGTCCAGCCCGGTCAGCCGCAACAGCAGGTAGGTGGCCGCGCCGATTCCGGCCGAGATCGGGATGGTCAGGACCCACGCCCAGACGATGCGTCCCGCGATCCCCCACCGCACCGAGCTGATCCGGTTGGCCATGCCCACGCCCACGATGGAGCCGGAGATTGTGTGAGTAGTGCTGACCGGGATCCCGAACTTGGTGGCCAGCAGGATGCTGATGGCGCCGCCGGTCTCGGCCGCGCAGCCGCCCACCGGCTTGAGCTAGGTGATGCGCGAGCCCATGGTGTGCGCGCTGCGCCAGCCGCCGAAGCGCGTGCCCAGCGCAATCGAGGCGTGGGCTGCCAGGACGATCCACATCGGGACGTGCTCGGCGTTGGTCAGGTACAGGTGACTCAGCCAACCGGTCTGCCCCACGCACAGCGCGTTCGACGCAACCAGCAGACCGACCACGATGCCCATCGTCTTCTGCGCGTCATTGGCACCGTGGGCCAGGGAGAAGAACGCGGAACTGGCGAGCTGCAGCACGCGAAACAACGAATCTACGCGGTGCGGTTTCGCGCGCCGGAAGAGCCAGAACGTCAGGATCATGAGGGTGCCTCCCAGGACCAGGCCGATGAGAGGGGAGAGCGCGATGAAGATGATGGTCTTCGTCCAACCGCTGGGAATGATCGCCGCGAATCCAGCCCGGGCCATCGCCGCACCGGCGTAACCGCCGATCAACGCGTGCGATGAGCTGGACGGAAGCCCCAGCCACCAGGTGATCAGGTTCCAGGTGATGGCTCCGATCAGGCCGCCGAAGATCACGGTGGGCGTGACCAGGTCCACCCGGATCATCCCGGACCCGATGGTCTTGGCGACCGCGGTGCCGATCACGAACGCTGCAATGAAGTTGAAGAACGCTGCCCAGACCACGGCCACGAGCGGGCTCAGCACCCGCGTGCCCACCACCGTGGCG
>VEPF01000280.1 GCA_012027055.1 Gemmatimonadota bacterium
GGCCTGGAAGGCGCGCAGGCGACGTCGGCTCCCCCACCCCACCGGCCCTTCCAGCGCGCGCACCTCGTAACCGCCCGGCGCCGGCCTGATCCAGACCACCTCGGTGTCGGCGCGAACCTCGGCACCCCCCTGCTCCGCCAGGTACAGGTAGTTACGGTCCAGGGTGTTCTTGGCACCTACCCGGCAGCCCAGCATGCAGCCGCCGCAGTGGGTACAGCCGGTCCGGTCCGGCCCCGCGCCGCCGAAGTAGGGGTCGGGCACGGTCTCGCCGGCGGCGCCGAAGAACACGGCGGTATTGGTGGGCGTGAGCCCGGCGGCCTGGCCGTGGGCGCGCGCCACGTCGGCGAGGATTTCGTCGCTCCAGGTGACGCGGGGATAGGGGGAGGAGCCCAGCATGCGGCGGGCGGTGGCGTAGTGCGGCGCGAGCTCGGCCTGCCAGTCGGCGAGCGCGGCCCAGCTGGGCGACCCGAAGAACGCGGGGCCCGGTTCCTCGAGGGTGTTGGCGTAGACCAGCGAGCCACCGCCCACGCCCACACCGGTCAGGGCGGTGACGTGGCGCAGGAAGCTCATGCGGAACGGGCCGCGCAGGCCCAGGCGGGGCTGCCACAGCCAGCGCCCCAGCTGCCAGTTGCTGCGCGCGAAATCGTTCGGGGCGAAACGCCGGCCCTGCTCCAGCACGGTCACGCGGCAGCCTCGCTCCACGAGCCGCAGGGCGGTCACGCTGCCGCCGAAGCCGGAGCCGACGATCAGGTAGTCGATCATGGGCGCCCAAGATAGGGCCGGCGCGGGCAGCGGCGCACCCCGGCGGGCGCCACCGGGCCGGTGCCCGGTGCTGCCTGGCGGCGGGAGCGTGCCGGGGTTGCCAGCGGGCTCAGTCCTTCAGGATCCGGCGTGGGGGGTCGTCCAGGTCGTCGAATTGCCCGCGGCTGACCGCGACCAGGAAGAGGACCGCGAACAACCCGCCCAGCAGGAGCGCAATGGGCAGCAGGAAGATCACCGCTTCCACGATTCTGCCTCCCGTACCAGTTGCTCGACGCGGAACGAGCCCCAGATCACCAGGCCGCTGGAGATGGGCATGAGCACGGCCGCGACCAGCGGGTTGATCCAGCCGAGCACGGCCGCACTCACCGCCAGGATGTTGTAGCCGATCGAGCGGCGCTGGTTCACGCGGATCATGCGCGCGGTCGCGCGCGCAGCGCGGGTGCCGGCGAGCAGCGGGCCGATATGCACGCCCGAGATCACGCCGTCCGCGACCAGCAGCGTGCTGGCCGCGCCCCCGGCCCTGGCGGTGCCCCCGTCGGGCGCCGCCAGCGCCAGTCCATCGTTGAGGCCATCACCCACGAACAATATGCGACGTCCCTGCGCCTGCTGCGCGCGCACCCATTCCGCCTTCGCAGTGGGGTCCACGCGCGCGATCACCTCGGTGATACCCGCCTCCGCGGCGATGCGCGCCGCGACCTCGGGGTGATCGCCGGTAAGCAGCACCACCCGCTGACCCTGCGCGCGCAGGGCCGCAACGGTGGCGGCCGCGTCCGCGCGGATCACGTCCCGGAGCTGCAGCGTGCCGTGCAGGCGGGAGTCATCGCCCCGGCCGAGCGCGACCAGCTCGACCACGCCCGGCGGTCCGGCCCGCAGCGCCCAGCGGCGTCCGTCCACCTCGCCGGTGATGCCGAAGCCCGGCTGCTCGGTCACGTTGCTCGCACGGGCGAGCGGGATGCCGCGCTCGGCGGTCGCGGCGAGCACGGCGCGCGCGATCGGGTGCGAGCTGTGGCGCTCGAGCGCGGCGGCGATGCGCAGCACGGCGTCCTCGGCGGCGGTCACGCGCAGCGCGCCCGCGGTGACGGTGCCGGTCTTGTCGAGCGCGACGGTGTCGCTGGTGCGCAGGTCCGCGAGTGTATCCCCGGAGCGGAGCAGCAGGCCGCGGCGGGCCGCGGCGCCGAGCCCGGCGGCGGCCGCCAGCGAGCCGGAGAGCGCGAGCGCGCAGGGACAGGCCACGACCAGCACGGCAATGGCGACCGGGAGCGCGGCCGGGAGGCCGCCCCGCCAGTACCAGCCGGCGAAGGCGAGCGCCGCGACCAGCAGGGTGAGGCCGGTGAACCAGGGCGCGATGCGGTCGGCCGCGGCTGGACGCACACTGCGGTCGGCCGCGGCCTGCAGCTCGGCGGCCATGCGCCCGAGCAGGGTGCCCTGCCCCACGGCCTGCACGCTCGCGCCGATGTGCCCGCTCACCAGCACGGTCCCGGCCAGCACGCGGTCGCCCGGGGCCACGGCCACGGGCTCGGCTTCGCCGGTGACGAGCGCCATGCGCACGGTGCCGCCGCCGTACACCACCACGCCGTCCGCGGGAATCTCATCGCCGGTGGCGACCTCGATCACATCGCTGGTGTGGAGCGCCGCAACGGGCACGGTCTCGATCACCTCGGCGCGCACCCGCCGGGCACTGATGGGCGCGGCGGCGGCGAGGCTAACGGCGGCCTCGGCGGCGCGACGCCGGCCCCGGGACTCGAGGAAGCGGCCGGCGAGGAGCAGCGCCACGAGCATGCCTTCGGAATCGAGGTAGGTATCGTGACCGAGCAGCGTGGCCACGAGCCCGTGGACGTACAGCACGCCGATGGCGAGGGCGAGCGGCACGTCCATGTGCAGCACGCCGTGGCGGAGCGCGCCGATGGCGCCGGCGAAGAAGGGCGAAGCGCACCAGAGCGTGAGGGGCGTGGCCAGCACGAGCGCAGCCCAGCGGAAGAGCGTGGCGTACGCTGGGTCCATGCCGCCCCACCAGCCGGCGTAGAGGGCGGCATGGAGCATCATGATGTTCATGGCTGCGAAGACGGCCACGCCCAGGCGCAGCAGCAGCGCGCGGTCGGGCTGCGCCTCTTCCCCGAGCAGGCGCGGCCGGTACCCGAGCGCGACGATGCGGCCGGCCAGCGCCCCGATGTCGACCCGCTGCGGGTCCCAGCGCAGGGACGCGCGCCCGGTGGCATAGCTGACGGCGGCGGCCTGCACGCCGGGCGTGGCCTGCAGCACGTGCTCGACCACCCAGACGCAGGACGCGCAGCGCAGGCCATCGACGGCCAGGCGCAGCTCGCAGCTGCCGTCCTCGTGCACCTGCGGGGTCACGCCCGTCCAGCTCGCGGGGTGCGCTTCCGGCCGGGGCGGGTACGCCTCGCGGTCCTGGTAATAGCGCTCCAGTCCGGCGCCCCGGATGATGGCGGCGGCGGTTTCACACCCGAGGCAGCAGTAGACGTCGGTGTCGCCTTCCACCCGCGTGCCGCAGTGCGGGCAGCGGGCGACGACCGGCGGCTCAGCGGTGCTCGAGGAGGTACGAGGGGACGACCTGGTCGGCGTCACTGACGGCGATGTAGATGAACGCGAAATTGACGAGCGCCACCAGCACCAGGCCGATGACCACGGCGAGCACCCAGCCGGGGGGCCGGGAGCGGGCCGGTGACGACGTCGCCCCGTCCGGATCGGGTCCGGATCGCTCAGTGCTCTGCACGCGCCCGCTCCTCCTCGCCGGACTCGCCTCCCGACTTGAAGGTGGTGGCGAGCACGCGCTCGCCCAGCGGCGAGCGGACGCGCAGCCGGAGCGGGATGGTGCGTGCGACCACATCGTGGGCGCGGACCCGCACCACCAGCGGAACCAGCCGCCCTTCCTCGGGCGCGAGCTTCACTTCCGGCGCGATGAGCTCCGCGTCCGGCAGGCCCTCGAGTTCGAGCGCGAGCTGGAACGCGACGCTGTCCGCGCTCGCGGTGTTGTTGGCGATGCGCAGCAGGAAGGTGTTCCGGACCCGGCCGTCATCGTCGAGCGTGTAGAGCGATCCCGGCGCCCGGCCCACGGACGCCTCGAAGGGCACGCGCGTGGCCAGCACCGCCCCGGTGGCGACGGCGAGCGCGAGCAGCAGCGCCGCGTACACCACGGTCCGGACCTGCAGCCGCCGAGTCGGCTTGCCCTGCAGCTGGTTGAGGGTGCCATACACCACGAGCGAGCGATGGCCCAGGCGGGTCATGACGCTGTCGCACGCATCGATGCAGGCGGCGCAGCCGATGCACTCGAGCTGGAAACCGTTGCGGATGTCGATGCCCGCGGGGCAGACCACCACGCACTTCTTGCAGTCGATGCAGCGGCCGCTCTTCTTGGCGTCGGCGCCGCGCGGCTCACCGCGCGCGGGATCGTAGCTGATGGTGAGGGTGTCGGGATCCTGCAGCACGCTCTGGAAACGCGCGTACGGGCAGAGGAAATTGCAGAACTGCTCGCGGAACCAGGCGAAATCCCAGAACCACGCCACCGTGAAGATGCCGACCAGCGTGTACTCGACGGGTCCGGCCCGACCCGTCCAGAGCTCGCGCGCGCCGGCGAAGTAGCTCATGAAGGCCATCGAGACGATGAACGCGGCCACCAGGAAGAGCGCCCACTTGGCGGCCTTCCGCAGCGCGCGGCCGGCGGTCCAGGGGCCCTGGTCCCGGCGCATGCGGGTGGCGCGTTCGCCCTCGAGCCAGCGCTCGATGGGCCGCACCCACGCCTCCAGGAAGACGGTCTGGGGGCAGGCGTAACCGCACCAGAGCCGGCCGTACAGCGAAGTGAAGAAGAACAGCGAGAAGGCCAGGAACAGGAGGAGGAAGAGCAGCAGCAGGGTGTCGGACGCAGTGAAGATGGCGCCGAACGCGTACAGCCGCCGCTCCTGGAGGTCGAAGCGCAGGGCCTGGTTCCCGCCGATGCTGATCCAGGGGGTGAGGAACAGGATCAGGTGGAGGGCCAGGAAGGCCCAGCGCCGCAGCCGCTGGAAGCGGCCGTCGATCCAGAGCGGGTAGACCCAGTTCCTCGTCCCCTGGAAGCGCAGCATCAGGCCGGCCTCACTTCCCCTTCTGCGCGAGCACGTAGGCCGCCACCTGGCGGATCTTCTCGGGGCCCAGGATCGGTCCCCAGGTGGGCATGCCCTTGGCCGCCACCCCCTCGGTGATGGTCTTCAGCACCTGCTCCGGCTCGCCGCCATGGATCCAGACCTCATCCGTGAGGTTGGGCCCGATGCCGCCGTGCAGGTCCGCACCGTGGCAGGCGATGCAGTTGGTCTTGAAGACCGCCTCGCCGGCCGCGGCCAGCTCGGGCGTGGGCGCGAACGTGGCCGGCACCGCCGCCGCAGGCCAGCGCTGCTCCGCGGCCGCCATTTCGGCCGCCAGCCGCCTCACCTGCGAACGGTCGGCGATCACGTGGTAGTGCAGCGCGTACGCCGCTGCCCAGATGATGCAGAACCAGAACAGCCCGAGCCACCAGTCCGGCAGGGCATTGTCGTATTCCTCGATGCCGTCCGCCTCGTCCGCGTGGCCCATCAGCCGGTCCCGCTCACGCTTCTGCTTCATGAGTCATCCTCCGCGGTAGTCAGCGGCGCGCC
>VEPF01000444.1 GCA_012027055.1 Gemmatimonadota bacterium
GAGGTAGCTGAAGCGGCCGCCCGCATTGCGGTCCTCGTGACCGATTGTGTCGCCATAGAGAAGCCCGGGAGCGAAATAGTCGATGTCCGGCCATGTGACACTCGGGTCGGTCGAGAGCAACACGGTCGACAGGAAGCCGCCCGCTGCGGTCCCGGCGACCGTGACTGTCCGTTGCACGGACAGCACCGCTCCACTCACGCTCCAACGGTCCTCAAAGCGGAACCTGACTCCCGAATCATAGGAGAGCTCGGCAACCCCGATCACGCCGCCCGCTGCCGTGTCCACCGAGCTGTAACCGCTCGCCAACTGCCGAATGTCATCCTGGAAATACTCGTCGGCTGCAACGTTCCCAGCGAACACTTCCACACGGGCCGGCTGCGCCTGCGAGACGTGAGGTGTCCCGGGGCCGCTGACGTCGATACCCCATTTGCCCGACTCCGCGGACCGGATCAACGACACCGTGGCGCCCGTGCCCAGCGTTCCCACAACGAGGGGAGCGGGCGCTTCCTGAGCCGGCAAGGCACGAACGGCCGTCAAGAGGAGGGCCGCGCCCAGCAGCAGCCTGTACTTGGTCATACATCCTCCCCGGATTCAGGACCACGGGTCGTCTGGCATCGAGCTGAGGAAGACAATCATGCAAGCCTACCGCCGGCCGGGCGAGTACGACCAGGACCTGTATCGGCAGGTGGCGGAGGGACGAGACCAGGATCGCCGGCTCGAACTCAGCGGCTCAGCGCCTGCGCCAGGACCTCCGCCAGGTGCCTGGGCCGGGTGGTGCTCAAGTCCTGGATTTGATGACGGCAGCTCGTGCCGGAGGCCACGATCGTGGTCCCGGGCGGTTGCTGGCGGATCAGGTCCAGCAACGGCTGGGCGACCTGCAGCGACAGGTCGTATTTCGCAGCCATGGCGCCGAACGCGCCGGCCATCCCGCAGCAGCCCGAATCGAGCAGCGTCACCTGGCTGCCGGGCACGCGCCGCGCCAGCCGCGCCATGAACTCGGGCTGTGCCAGGGCCTTGGCATGGCAGTGCGCATGAATGGCGACGTGTCCCGGAGCTCGCTCGAAGGACAGAGCCTCGGGTTCGCTGGTCAGCAGCTGGTCCAGGAACTCTTCGAAAAGAATGCAGCGTTCGGCCACAGCCGCGCTCCCGCCGAGTCTCAGTTCCCGGTACTCATCGCGGAACATGGCCCAGCAGGAGGGCTCGAGGAAGATCACCGGCAGGTCCGCGTAAGGCGGAGCGTCGAGCAGGGCCAGGTTGTGGCGCCCCCACGCCCCGACCGGCGCCAGGTTGCCCTGGCTGAACGCCGGCCGGCCGCAGCACTTCCGGCCGCGCGGCAGCAACACCGCATAGCCGGCCGCCTCGAGCACCTGCACGGCCGCACGCCCAATGTGCGGATCGTGATAGCGGACGAAAGTGTCGTCCCAGAGCACCACCGTCCCGCGCGAGCCGGGGGGCGTCGCGGTCCCGGGCTGGTCCGGCGCCTTGCCGGCGAGGCGTCGCGTGAACCAGCGATCGAAGCGCTCCGCAGCGTAGGGCGGCAGGGTTCGGCGGGATTCGATGCCCAGGGTGCTGGCCATGGCCCGACGCACGATCTGATTTTGCAGTGCGGCGTTCGCCAGGCGAGGCAGCCAGCAGCCAAGGCGGCCCAGCAAATCCTCGGCACTGATCACGCGCGCGCTCATGGGCAGGCCGTGGCGCGCGTGCTTCGCGTGGAGCAGTTCCGCCTTGAGCAGGGGCAGGTTCACGTTCGAGGGGCACTCGGCGGCGCACGCTTTACAGGACAGGCAGTTGCTCAACGCGGCATCGAGCTCGGCTGCAGCCAATCCATCACTGGCCGGGAAGGCGCGACCTTCGAGCACGGCGCGTATGGCATTGGCCCGGCCGCGCGTGGACATGAGCTCCTCGCCGGTGGCCACGAAGGTCGGGCACATGGTGGGCGAGTGCTTGCGACAGGCACCGCAGCCGTTGCACTGGTCCAAGTTGGCCGTGAACGAATGATCTTTCGCGGCGAAAGCCAGGACGGGCGTGAAGGGAAGCTCGAGCGAGTAACCCTCGCCATAGCGCAGGTCACGGTCGATGGCGTAGCCGTTTCGCCGGCCGTCTGCCGCGATGATCTTGCCCGGATTGAACAGGTTGCCGGGATCGAACGACGCCTTCACCTCGCGCATCACGCCGAGCAGGGCTTCGCCCACCTGGTCCCGCAGGTACTCCGTGCGCGCGATGCCCACGCCGTGTTCGGCAGCCAGTGAGCCCTGGAACTGCCGCACGAGCGCGGCGACCTCGTCGCAGATCTGGCGGAACTTGCGGAGGTCCTCCGCCCGGCGCAGGTCCAGCACGGGCCGAACGTGCAGGAGCCCGGCCGCGGCGTGTCCGTAGAAGCAGGCGGCCACACCGAGCGGATCGAGGAGCGCGCGCAGGGCCGCCACGTACTCCGGCAAGCGCTCCGGACGAATCGCCACGTCTTCGATCCCCGTCACCGGCTTGGCCGGTCCGGGGCAGCCCGTCAGGAGCGATAGACCGGCCTTGCGCAGGGCCCACACCAGGTCCATCTCCTCGGGGCGGCGCACCAGCACGGTACGCAATCCCAGCTTCCGGGCGGCGAGTGCCGACAGGCGTTCTGCTACGGCATCGTAGAACTCGACGATCAGGAAGGCCTCGCAGGGCTCGGAGTCGAGCGCCAGCAGGTCGCGCGCGGCCTGGAAGGCGATCTGGCCGCGAGTCTGATCGAACAGCACCCGGTCCACGTGTTCAATGGCCACGGGCTCGAGATCGAGCAATTCCACGGTGGCCTGCATGGCTTCGTCCACGGAGGCGAAGAAGATCAGCCCGAGTCCCTTCTCCCGCGGCAACGGGACCAGGCGCACCTCGGCGGAGACGATCGCGGCCAGGGTGCCTTCACTGCCCGCCAGCAGGTGATTGAGATTGCCCGGTTCTTCCAGCCACCGGCTCAGGCCGTACCCGGGCCAGCGTTTGACCAGGCCGGGCGGCATGCGCGCCGTGATCTCAGCGGCGTGCGCCTGGATCAGCTCGGCCGCCCGGCTGCGCAGCGGATCCAGTCGATCCGGCTCCGCGCCGGTTTCCACCACGCTGCCATCCGCCAGCACCAGCTCGAGGGCGGCGACGTGCGCCGCCGTGGTCCCGTAGCAGGGCGCGCGCGCGCCGGAGGAATCGTTGGCGATCATGCCGCCCATCGTGGCCCGGGAGCTGGTGGCCACGTCGGGACCGAAAGCCAGGCCGTGCGGTTTGAGAAAGGCGTTCAGCTGATCCAGCACCACTCCGGCACTCACGCGGACCGTGCGTCGTTCCAGATCCAGGTTGCTGATGCGGCGCTGGTGCCGCGCCAGATCGAGGATCAGGCCCGCCCCGATGGCGCCGCCGCCGAGTCCGCTGCCCGCGCCCCGGGGAATGACGGGGATCCCGAGATCCGCCGCCGCCCGGATGATGGCGGCAGTTTCGACCGGGTCGCGCGGAAAGGCGACACCCCACGGCTCGATGCGGTAGATGGAGGCATCCGTGGCGTAAAGCTGCCGGGTGAGCGGGTCGGTACGCACCTCACACCCGCTCGCGGCCAGCGCCGCCAGGGCCGAAGACGTGAGCATGGTGGGGAGCAAGCTAGCGGCGGTGGCCAGCGGCAACAACGCGAAATTCCGCGCGTTTTCGGGCCGGCCAAGCGCCAACCGGCGCCGGTGTCAGTTTCGACGCCAGGGGTTGCTGGTGTGGCCGGTGATCTTCCGCTTATCGTTGAATGCAATGATGTCCTGGACACAGGCGGGTCGATCCCGCCGGGAGGGAGCCCCATGTCGCGAACGCGAAAGACTGCAGGTCTCTGCTTGATCTCCGGGCTGGCCCTGACCCTGGCGCCGGGCCCGGGCGCCGCCCAGAACCCCGGTCGCACCCCGACCGCGGTCGGCACGAAGATCGCCAACGGGAGTGCCTACGCCACGGTGGTCGTGCTCAAGCACCAGGCGAACCCCGCCAACAACGGGCGCATGTTCCTGGCGTACGAAGAGGAGAACTGGAAGGGCATCCCGATCTACGAATCCACTGATAATGGCGCCACGTGGAAGTTCGTCATCAACGCGCAGGACATGGGGGCGGGCGTGGACACAGCCCGCTGCAAGCTCCACTGGCAGCCCCACCTGACCGAGATGCCCAGGACCCAGCACGGGATCGCGGCCGGCACGATCATGCTCTCCGCGAGCACGGTCTGCCGACAGGCGGCGGGGGCACCCGGGGGCCGCGAGATGTATCTGCGGCTGTTCACGTCCGACGACCTCGGCCGCACCTGGGACTACGTCAGCACCTATGCCGAAGCCAGAGGGGGGCAGCCGGTCTGGGAGCCCTATCTGCTGATTCTCGACGACGGGACGTTCGTGGAGTTCTACTCCGACGAGACCTACAAGGCCGAAGGATACAACCAGCTCCTCGGCCACAAGGTCTCGCGCGACGGCGGCAAGACCTGGGGTCCCCTGGTCTTCGATGCGGCCGTGCCGGGGGGTGTCGAGCGGCCGGGCATGGTCATCATCGACCGGCTGCCTGACAAGCGCTACATCTACAGCTACGAAGACGTCGCCGGTCCGGACGCGGGTCAGGTCTACGTGAAGTTCAGCGACGACGGTCTGGACTGGGGTGACCCGGCGGACCGGGGCACGCCCGTGCAGGCGCTGAGCGGCCTGTTCCCGGACGGGACTCCGAACGTGTTCTGGTTCCCGATCGGCGGACCCGACGGAGTCGTGGTCGTCACCTCGGGCGATACCGAAGGTCCCCTGAGCGACCAGGCCGGGAACTCGCTCTACTGGAACAAGAACCTGGGTGAGGGACCCTGGTGGCCGGCACCCACGCCGGTGCAGAAGATCGGAACCGGGCGGGCCGGCTGGACGCAGTCCATGATTCTGCTGGCCGATGGCCGCCTCCTCCACATCACGTCTTCCGGACCGCCCGCCGGGGGTACCGGCGGCAGCGAGATCCTGTACCACGCCGCCAATGTCGACTTCGATCGCTACGAGGCGGAGGCCGCCGCGCAGCAGGGGACCGACCTCATGCGCGATGGCTCGATGTCGAACGGCGCCAAGGCGAGGCTCGGCGCCAAGGACGTCGGCAAGCTCACGTTCGAGGTGCTCGCTCCCAGCGCCGGGTCCTACGACCTCGTCGTCGAATACACGGACATCGGATTCGACGCCGCCCCACGACTCACCGTCAACAGCTATCCGGTGACCGGCTCGGTCAGCCCGGTGAAGATCGATCCGGCGCTCGCGGCACAGGCGGAGAGGGGTCTGGGAACGCGCAGCAGCGGAGCGCACCGAATCCTGTC
>VEPF01000177.1 GCA_012027055.1 Gemmatimonadota bacterium
GACAAACACCAGCCCCAACCCCACCAGCGGCGCCCACCACACGTGCGTCATGAAGGACACCAGCGTCAGCACCACGAACAGGCCCGTCAGGATCGGCCAGTACGACCCGTGCGGCAGGTGCATGCCCGGCTCCATCGGCCCGCGCGCCGCACCTTCCACGGCCTCTGCCTCCAGCCAGAGCGGCTCGCGCGTGTGCACGGTCGGGATCCGATTGAAGTTGTGCTCCGGCGGCGGCGAGGTCGTCGCCCATTCGAGCGTGGCCGCGTGCCACGGGTTGGCTCCGGCCGCGGCCCCGCGCCGGCGACTCCAGAGCACGTTGGCGAACAGCAGCAGGATGCTCAGCGCCTGCACGAATGCGCCCGCCGTGGACAGCTGGTTCAGGCCCGTCACCCCCAGCTCGGCCGAGTACGTGAAGATGCGCCGCGGCATGCCCAGCAGCCCGATCCAGTGCTGCGGCATGAACGTCAGGTTGAAGCCGATGAAGAACAGCCAGAACTGGAGCTTCCCGAGCCGCTCGCTCATGAACCGGCCGGTGAACTTCGGGAACCAGTAGTAGAGCGAGCCGAAGATCGCGAAGATCAGTCCGCCGATCAGCACGTAGTGAAAGTGCGCCACCACGAAGTACGTGTCCGTCTGCTGCAGGTCGTGCGGCGAGGTGGCGTGCATCACGCCGGACACGCCGCCGATCGTGAATACGATGATCATCCCCACCGCGTACAGCATGGCCGTGGTGAAGCGGATCTTCCCGCCCCACAGCGTGGCGATCCAGTTGAAGATCTTCACGCCCGTGGGGATGGCGATGATCATGGTGGAGATGGTGAAGAACGAGTCCGCGATCGGACCCATCCCGGTCGCGAACATGTGGTGCGCCCACACACCCCAGCTGATCAACGTGATCAGCGCGCCCGAGTACACCATGGCCGCGTAGCCGAACAGCGGCTTGCGCGCGAACACCGGGATGATCTCCGAGACGATCCCGAACGCCGGCAGGATCAGGATGTAGACCTCGGGGTGGCCGAACATCCAGAACAGGTGCTGCCACAGCATCGGGTCGCCGCCCGCCTGCGTCACGAAGAAATTGGTGCCCCAGAACCGGTCGAACGTCACCAGGAAGAGCGCCACTGCGAATACCGGCAGCGCCGTGATCACCAGGAAGCTGGTGAACAGCGCCATCCAGCTGAACAGCGGCATGCGCATCAGCCGCATCCCCGGTGCCCGCAGGTTCAGGATGGTTGTGATGAAGTTGACGCCCCCCATGATCGACGCCGCCCCCAGCGCCTGCAGCCCCAGCACCCAGAAGTCGATGTTCAGGCCGGGCGAGTACTGCTTCGAGGTCAGGTTCGCGTACCCGAACCAGCCGCCGTTCGGCGCCTGCCCGAACAGGAAGCTCGAGTTCAGGAACAGCGCCCCGAACAGGAAGGTCCAGTACGAGAGCGCGTTGAGCCGCGGGAATGCCACGTCCCGCGCCCCGATCTGCAGCGGCACGAGGTAGTTGAAGAGCGCGACCGCGATCGGCATGCCCACCATGAACACCATGGTGGTGCCGTGCATCGTGAAGATCTGGTTGTAGGTCTCCGCGCTCACGAAGTGGTTGTCCGGCCTCGCCAGCTGGATCCGGATCAGCAGCGCCTCCAGCCCGCCTACCAGCATGAAGCACAATGCGCTCACACCGTACATCAGGCCGATCTTCTTGTGGTCTACCGTGGTGATCAGGTCCCACAGCAGGCGCTTCCGGCGCTGCGCCGGCGCCGCGGTCCCGGGGACGGTTGCCTCGAGCGTTGCCATGCGTCCCCCTTACCTGAGACTTCGCAGGTAGTGCGCGATCGCCGTGATCTCCGCTTCGCTCAGATTCGTGGGAGGGAAGTTCCCGCCCGGCCTGTGGGCGCCCGGCATCAGCGCGCCCGGCTTCAGCGACTGCGGATCGCGGATCCAGCGCTCCAGGTTCTCCAGCGTGTTCTCGGCCGCGCCCGCGCCGATGTACGGCCTCGCGCCCACCCGCGTCAGGTTGGGACCGAGCGCGCCCAGCGCCGGCGTGCCCTGGATCGTGTGACACGCCGTGCACGGCTTGCTCAGGAATACCTGCCGCCCCACCGCCGCCCAGGCGTCATCCGTGATCGGCGCCTGCACCGCGCTGCCGATCCCGGTCGGCGCCGGCAGCGACGTCGGCACTAGACCAGGAAACGCGGCCAGCGCTACCTGCCGCGCCTCGGGCGCCGGCGGCGCGGCTCCGGCGTCACCCGCCTTCAGCGCCGCCACCCAAGCGTCGAACTCCGCCGGCGGCACCGCCTGCACGCTCATCCGCATGATCGCGTGCGAGTCGCCGCAATACTCCGCGCACTGCCCCGGGTAATGGCCGGCCGAATCGATCGTGAAGACAATGCGGTTGAACGACGCCTGCTCCCCCTCCCGGGCCCTCGCCTGCGGATTGACATCCCGCTTGCCCCCGATCCGCGGGATCCAGAAGGAGTGGATCACGTCCGCCGAATGCAGCTTCAGCTCGATCGGACGGCCGACCGGCAGGTACAGCTGATTGGCCGTCACCACGCCCTGCGCCGGGTAGCGGAACTCCCACCACCACTGGTGACCGACCACTTCCACCTGCAGCGCGTCCGCGGGCGGGTCCTGCTGGTTCTCGAAGATCGTCCGGACCGTCGGCACCGCGATCAGCACCACGATCACCGCCGGGATCAGTGTCCAGGTGATCTCCAGCGCCGTGTTCCCGTGGATCTGCCTGGGCTCCGCGCTGTCCGGCCGCTCCCGGAACCGGATCGCGGCATACAGCGTCAGCACTACCACCAGCGCCAGGATGCCCAGCGTCCACCACAGCGTGTTCGCAAATACCGCGTTCTGGCTCGCGCCATAGGCGCTCACCGGATGGAAAGTCGTCTGGGGATGCGCCAACTCCTGCGCCTGCAGCGCCCCTCCACCCGACCACAGCACGAGCCACACCACGGCCTGCCGCGCTCCCGCCGCGAGCGCGCCGGCAGCGGCAACCTGTTTCACTGACATCGCCTTGTCTCAGATGAACCCGGGGGACCGGACCCCGGAACCGTCCACTCCTGGAGCTCGGTACTCTAATTTCGCACCTCGAGGTAGTCAACTGCCGCCAACGCTCCGTCGCGTTGGCGACGCTCCGCTCCTAGCCACCCGAAGGAGCGCGGCCTATTCTGCGCGCGTGGCCGGGCACCTGGATGTGATCGTGATTGGCGGCGGCATTGCCGGTGTGGCGGCGGCGCTCGAGTCGGCGGCGGCGGGCGCGGTCACGGCGGTGGTGCGTGCCGGTCCCGGGGCGACCGCATTGGCCTCGGGCGCCTGGCACGGGCCGCTGCCCTCGCTGCTGGGGGAAGCGCTCGCCGCGGCCGGGCTGCCGCACCTGCCCGTGGACACTCTGCTGCCGCATCCGTTCGGGGATCTGCGGCCGGCGGATAATGCGCCGGCCACGCACGCCGCCGCGCGGATCGACGAGGCCGCGTGTGTGTGCGGGATCGCCGGCCTGCCGCATTTCCCGGCTGCTGCCCTGGCCCGCATGTGGCGTGCGCCGCGTCACGTCACGCTCGCTCTTCCGGAGACTCCGGCGGCGGGGTGGTCGCCGGTGGCGCTGGCGGCCGCGCTCGAGCGCGATCCCGCCGGGCTGATCGCCGCGTTGCGCCAGCTGGGCGCGGGCACGCGTGCCATTCTCCCCGCGGTGCTCGGGCTGGATCCGCTCGCGCGCACGGCGGAGCGGGTGGCCGCGGCCGCGGGCGTGGATGTGGCCGAAGCGCTCGGTGTGCCCCCCTCGGTGCCCGGCTGGCGGCTGGACCGCACGCTGGTGCGCGTGCTGGAGCGTTCCGGGGTGACGCTGCTTGAGGGGCGGGTCGTGGACCGCGCGGTGCAGGACGACGTCGTGCTCTCGGTGCGCGTGGCGGTGCGGGGCGAGCCGGTGCTCCGCGAGCTCGCGGCGGCCGCGTTCGTGCTGGCGACCGGTCGCTTCGTGGGGGGCGGGATTGCGGCCGCGGATGGAGGCGAGGAGGTGGACGTCGCCCGCGGGCAGGCACTCCGGGAGGCTTCCCTGGTGGAGCGGGCGCTGGGCTGCGACGTCTGGATCGAGCACCTGGGCGATCGGTTCCGCGAGGTGCAGCCCGTGCCGCTCACGGACCCGGTGCGCGCGGAGCCGCAGGCGCTGTTGCGCGCGGGTGTGCACGTGGATGCGGCCGGGCGGCCGCGGGACGTGCAGGACCAGGTGCGCTACCGCAACGTGACCGCGCGCGGCGCGGTGGTCGCCGCGACGTCGCATGGCCTCGGTCGTGCTGCCGCCGGGGCAGCGGGAGGCGCGGCGTGAAGCGGCGGCTGCTGGCCTGGCTCAACCTCGCGTACCATTTCTGGAAGCATGTGCTGACGCGCTGGTGGCTGCGGCCGTTCCGGCGCGGCCGGGACCTGCGGCGCTTTCGGGCCCAGGTGGAGCCCGAGGGCTACCTGCCGCTCCCGTTCGCCGACCGCGCGCAATTCCCGGATTTCATGCGCTGCATCCATTGCGGGCTCTGCGCGCTGGCCTGCCCGGCGCTGCGCGCGGCGCCGGTGACGGCCTGGGTGGAAGCCTGGACGTTCGTGGCCGGCCCATCGCGCTCGCTGGACCGCGTCGCGCTGGTGGCCCGGGCGGCAGCGCCCTGCGCGCGCTGCGCCGTCTGCCCGGCCATCTGCCCGACAGGGGTGCCCATCGATCGGCTGGCTGTCATGATCGAGGGGCTCGCGGCGGGCGCGCGCGCGGGCTGAGCCGGCGTATGGCTGTCACCATGCCGCTTCGACTGGGACGTACCGTGGAGGTACCATGGTCAAGTGCCGTCATCTGCTCGCGGCTGCGCTCGCGGCCCTGCCGCTTCCGCTCGTGAGCCAGCAACCCGAGGTCCGCCCGCGCGCCCGCGAGCTCGGCATCGCGGTCGGCGTGTTCGCGCCCGGCCCGCTCAATGCCATCACCGACGTCGCCGGCGTGCGGGTCGGCCACACCACCATCCACACCGGCACGGTGAACACGGGCGTGACCGCCATCCTGCCGCCCGGTGAGGACTGGTTCCGCGCGCGGGTGCCGGCCGCGATCGTGGTGGGCAACGGCTTCGGCAAGCTGCTCGGCATCAGCCAGGTGCAGGAGCTGGGCGAGCTGGAGACCCCGATTCTGCTCACCTGCACGCTCTGTGTCTGGAAGGCCGCGGATGCGCTCGTCGAGTGGCTGCTCGCACGGCCGGGCATGGGCAACGTGCGCTCCATCAACCCGGTCGACGGCGAGACCAACGATGGTACCCTGAACGACAT
>VEPF01000353.1:0-2943 GCA_012027055.1 Gemmatimonadota bacterium
TGAGGGCTGCTTCCCGTCGGCAGCGGGCGGGGTGCGTTCAGTACCGCAGGTTCGCCACCCAGATGTCGCTCTCGAACTCGGACACGGTCAGGTAGAGCCGGTCCGGCCCGACACTGATGAAGCCCCCGCCGAGCGCGGCCAGCGAGGGATCATCGAACGCGATCACCAGGCGCCCTGCGCCCCCGCCGACCGGCATCGCCCAGATGCCGGCGCGGCCATCGCGGTGCACGCCGCCAAAGTAGATGGTGCGCCCGTCCCGGGATGGCCGGGCGCTGCCCTGGCCGTGCAGGCCGTATGCGGCGTCCGAGTCGCGCTCCCACAACACGCGCTTGTCGAGCGCTACGACGAAGACCCCCGCAAGATCCAGCTTGACGCCGATCACGCCCCGCCCGTCGGGCAGCCACTCCAGCCCGAGCGCGCCGAAATCGGTGAGCTGGACGGCAGGTCCCCAGGCGCCCGTGCCGTCCCGGGACATCGCCCAGATCTCCATGCGGCCCGTGCGCAGCGAGGTGAATGCGATGGTCCGGCCGTCGGGCGACCAGTAGGGGTAGAAGTCGTAGCCCGGGCTGCAGGTTAGCGCGCGCGGCACCCCGCCCTGCGCGCCAACCAGCATCACCTCCGTCTCGCTGACGCCCTGCGCGCAGGCTGGGTCCTGCATATAGAACGCGAGCTCGGTGCCATCGGGCGACCATTCCGGATGGAACTGGTCGCCCGGCATGCTGGTGATCGCGATCGCCTCGCCTCCCTCGATCGGCATGCGGTAGAGGTCCATGTCCCCGCGCCGGTTGCTGTCGAAGGCCAGCCAGCGCCCGTCCGGCGAAACCTCGTGCCATTCGATCACCTGGCTGCCGCTCGTCAGGGCCTTGCCATCGGCGATGGACAGGGCGGCTGCCCGGTCCAGCGGGTACGCCCGGATGTTCTGGCGGATGGTGAACTTCGCCCAGGCCAGCTTGCGCGCGTCCGCCGAGTACGAGATCGAGTGTGGATCCGCGATGCCCGGAACTACGCGGGGCGTGCCACGCGCACCCTCCGGCCCCACTTCCGCTAGGTACACGCTCCGTGCCCCGTCCCGATTGGAGACGAAGAGCAGGTGCCGCGCGTCGAGCCACGCGGGGCTGACGGTGAGATGATCGTCGCCGGTCACCAGCCGAGGTTCTCCTCCGCGCGCCGCCACCACCCAGAGCGATGACGGCGCCACGTTGCCGCTGACCAGCCACCCCTGGTTGCCGTTCACGTACGCGATCTGCTCCCCGTCGGGCGACCAGGCCAGCGAATGCAGGTGCACGTAGCCCGTCGCGTGCAACGCCACCCGCCGGGCCGCGGTATCGCCGGCCGCCGCCACGAAGATCGTGTCGCGGATCGCGAACGCGAGGCGGGCGCCGTCCGGCGACCAGGAGACCTGCGGCGCGGCCAGCGCGCGCTGCGGCAGGCCGACGGACCGCACCGTGCCGCCCAGCTTCCCCATCTCGTTCTGGCTGCAGCCGACGAGTCCCAGACTCACGCTGAGCGGCCCGCCGACCGGACACCTCGCGAATCTCACCAGGTCGCCGATCGCATTCCACGATGGGAGCAACTCGGTGTGCTGCGGGTCGCCCTGGAGTCGAACCTCGCCGCCGCCCGTGGTCTGCGACGTGCTCCGGATCACCAGGTGCGGCGCGCGTGTCCCGCCACTGACGAAAGCGACCTCCTGCCCGTTCGGGGAAATGGCCGGCTGGAACTCCACGCCGGGCTCGGTGGTCACGGCCACCATGTCCGACACCGCGAGGTTCGGCGGTCGCTGCAGCAGGGCCCTGGCCGCGTACAGTGCCGCGACGATCGCAACGAGCGTGAGGGCTCCGCCTGCCGCCACCGCCATGCGACGTCTCCGCCCCGGTACCGCCGCGCTCACCGGTTGCGTGTACGCCGGCGTCACACCCCCGCTGGGCGTGGCCAGCGACTCGAGCACCTGCAGCAGTTCGTCCGCCGACTGCGGCCGGTCCGCCGGTTTCTTCTCCAGGCAGCGCATCACCAGTTGCGCCAGCGGCTGCGGCAGCGTCGGCCGGATGCCGCGCACCGGCGCCGGCGCCTCGGTCAGGTGCGCCGCCAGGACCGCCTGCGGGGTAATGCCCGTGAATGGCGGCCGGCCGGCCAGCAGCTCGTACGCCGTCACCCCGAACGCATAGATGTCGGCGCGATGATCCATGTGCGGATCCGCGGCCGCCTGCTCCGGCGCCATGTACGTCGGGGTGCCGAGCGCCACGCCCACGGTCGTCAAGCGCTGTCGCCCGGTCGCTTCGCTCACCGCCTTCGCCACGCCGAAGTCCGCCACCAGCGCGTGCCGCCCGGTGAGCATGATGTTCTCGGGCTTGATGTCGCGGTGCAGCACGCCGTGCGCGTGTGCGTGTGCGAGCGCGTCCGCCACGTCGCGCAGGATGCGCACGGCCTCGCTGACGGCCAGCTCGCCGTGGCCGCTCAGCTGCTCGCGGAGCGACCTGCCCTCGACGAACGGCATCACGTAGTACAGGAAGCCGCCGGCCTCGCCCGAGTCGTGCACGGGCAGGATGTTGGGGTGCTGCAGCCGGGCGGCGATCTCGATCTCGCGAATGAAGCGGTCGGGGCCGAGCGTGGCGGCCAGGTCGGGGCGCAGCACCTTGATCGCGACCGGGCGATGGTGCCGCAGGTCCTCCGCCAGGTAGACCGTCGCCATGCCGCCCGCGCCCAGCTCGCGTTCGATCCGGTAACGGTCGGCGAGCGCGGACGTCAGGCGCTCCGGGACGTCGCTCATGGGGCGTCGCTTTCTGGTGCAGTGGCAGGCAAGGGACCGGGCCGGATGCAGGGTCGGGCGGGTGTGGCGCGACCGGCGAGCGGGAGGCGGCTACCAGCGAGACAAACGATTCCCCTGTGGGCGAGCATGCGCTTGACCGGGCGGGCGAGGAGCGACCACAAGGGTGCGCACCTCCGCGG
>VEPF01000353.1:2953-5273 GCA_012027055.1 Gemmatimonadota bacterium
GGCATGCGGTCCGGGCGGGCCGCGGCACCTCCGGAATCTGGCCCGCCGGAGGTCGGAACCCGCCGGCCACGGCCGCCGGCAGGGCTTACTGCCGCAGCGCGGCGAACGCCACCACCTGGAGCGCGTTGGGCGCGTAATGTGCCAGGACAAGCGGTACGACGCGGCCATACCGCAGGTAGTAGAGCCCAGCGATCAGGCCGAAGATGGCGGTCCAGCCGATGCCGACCGGCCCCTGGTAGGAGTGGATGAGACCGAACAGGCCCGCCGAAATCGCCACTCCCGCCAGTCTCCCGGCGGTCGAACCCCACAGCTTCCACAGGCGGGTGAGCAGGAACACCCGGATCACTTCCTCCGATGCCGCCCCCAGCAACAGCAGCAGTCCGAGGAACAGGACCAGCAACCGCGGGTTACTGGCCAGCTCCCGCATGAGGTTGATGACCGCGGTGTTCGCGGGAGACTCCGGCAGCAGCTCCGAAAGCAGCCCCGTCGAGACCACGTTGGCCACGATGATCACCACCGCGAGGACGAGCGCAGCCAGGACGTCGGAGGTCAGCCTGCCCGGCTTCAGGTTGAGGTCCCGCACCTGCTCGCCGCACAGGCTCCGCAGGAGCAGCAGCGCGATCACCATGCCGAGCGGCGCAATCACCGCCAGGTACAGGGCGAACCCGCGCATTGAGATCGGCTGGTCACTCCGCGATTGCAGGATTACCAGGGTCGCGTAAAGCGGCAGTACGCCGAGCACGATCGCCCACAGCTGCACCGCTGCCTTGCTCTGCCAGGGCCGCACGGGCGCGGCCTGCTCGCTCCGTGCCGAAAACATCGCAGTGCTCCTCCTTCCCTCCCAGCCATTTGCGCCCCGGATTCATTCCCGCCGGGGCTGCTCACCCGGCTGGATTCCCTGGGGGCGAGCCACGGGCGGTCGTACTTCGCGCGCACCAGCATCGGGCCGGCCGGCTGGACCTCGCACAACTGGCATCCACCATATGGCCGCTGGTGGCGGAAGCAATGATCTCGTGGCCGCCGAGGAGGCGCTATCCGACAGGGCCCGGGCAACCGGCGCCGGGTGCTGGGCCTCCGGGTCCTCCCCTCTCGCCGCCCATGCCGGCGACGGCCATGCTCCCCTGCCCGTTTGGTAGCCCGGACTGCTCTCGCGCGTTCATACGGTCAGGAGGTTCCACCACGGGAGGACCCATGACCCGGCGGTCTTGCCTTGGGGCGGCCGCGCTGCTGCCCGTCCTGCTCTTCGTCGCCAGCGCCTGCGGCGATGCCACCGGCCCGGACGCGCGCTTCCCGGAGGCGGCGGGCCAGCACATCGACGCCGCGCTGCTGGATCGGGCATACGCCAGCGCCCGCCTCACGCCGGGGATCCGGAGTCTGCTGGTGCAGCGGCACGGCGTGCTCGTGGCGGAGGAGTACTTCAATGGTTGTGCTCCGGACTCGCTCGAGCACGTGTGGTCGGTCACCAAGAGCGTCGCCTCCATCCTCACGGGCATCGCGCTCGACCGGGGGTACCTGAAGAGCCTCGACCAGACCCTCCAGGACTTCCTCTCGCCCATCGTAGGCAGTCTGCCCCCCGACAAGGGGCGCATCACCGTGCGCCAGCTCCTCCGCATGACCAGCGGCCTGCAGTGGCACGAAATGGACGGCGGCGGGGAATACAGCCGCTGGGTGGCGTCGCCCGACATGATCCAGTACGTGGTGGACCTGCCCTGGGCGTACGCGCCCGGGGAGGCCTTCCTCTACAACACCGGCGGGTCTCACCTGGTCTCGGTCGTCCTCACGCAGGCGACCGGCACGTCTACGCTGGACTTCGCGCAGCGCTACCTCTTCGGGCCCCTCGGCGTCACTGCCGGCGGCTGGTGGCGGGACGAGCGGGGTTACTACACCGGCGGCATGGGCCTCTACCTCCGGCCGCTCGACATGCTGAAGCTCGGGGAGCTCTTCCTGCGCCAGGGCCTGTGGGGCGGCGCCCGGGTGGTCCCCCAGGCGTGGGTGCGGGAGTCCACGGCACCCTTCATCGCCACCAACGACGCGGTCCCGTTCGGCCCGCAGTACGGGTATTCCTGGTGGGTGGGAAGAGACCAGGGACGCGACTTCTACTTCGCGAACGGATATGCCGGGCAGTTCATCCTGGGCTCGCCCGCGTTTGACCTCGTTGTCGTGGCGACGAGCGCCTGGCGCGGGCACACCTGGACCTCCGCGGGCGTCCAGTGGAGCGGCGTGATCGATGTGATCGTGAACGGGGTCCTGCCGGCCGTCCGCATGTGAAGGTCGCGCTCCGCCTCCGGCGCCGGCCGGAGAACCGGTCGGCCGGCGCCTG
>VEPF01000261.1:0-396 GCA_012027055.1 Gemmatimonadota bacterium
CCGCTGCTGTTTCCTGGTGAGAGAGCGCGCGCCTCCTCGGCCTGGGGGAGAGCTGATTTGCCCGCGCAGTGAGCCGGCCGAGTCACCCGAATAGCTCGGCGTGTGAGCCGATCCGCATGAAAGTGACGACTCTGGCGCGAGAGTCGGGCAACCAGATCAAGAGCACGTCCGGCCGGATGTGACATTCGCAGCAGTCGCGATACCCGCCCTCGAGCTTGTGCTGTTTGAGATCCGGCGGAAGCGGCTCTCCTGCGGCGATCAATGACATCACCCTGGTGACTTTCAGGAGCAGCTCCAGGTCACCAAGCCGTCGCTTCAGGTCTTTCCTGAACTGGCTCGTTGCCCGGGGGCTGAACATCACCGCCGCCGAGTGGTGGCCTTGTCGGCAGGTGCCAT
>VEPF01000261.1:406-5272 GCA_012027055.1 Gemmatimonadota bacterium
CCCGCACCCGCCTGCTGAGCAGCTTCTCCAGGAGCGCGGGAACGGCTTCCGCTCGCAGCACGTCCTTCCCGGACCGCGCCTGAGCGATGGCAGCCTCCGTCAGGGCGTTGGGAACTTCCACGGGAAATGGCAAAGCGCGGCGCATGATTATCTGCCGATAGAACAGGTTGATCGCG
The DNA here is from genome assembly GCA_012027055.1 of Gemmatimonadota bacterium. Classification (GTDB taxonomy): domain Bacteria; phylum Gemmatimonadota; class Gemmatimonadetes; order Longimicrobiales; family RSA9; genus VEPF01. The sequence continues at coordinate 583 of VEPF01000261.1, forward strand.
GCCGAGGGGGTGAGCCCCAGCTCACTGAGGATCTGCTCGGCTTCGTGCTTCGTGTCCGCATCCGTGCGGGCCCTGATCTGGACCGACCTGGGCATAGGCCCTCCACTTGTATCCCAATTGGGATACAAAGTTACGGCCGATCCTCTCCAGAGTCAACTGCCCGGGAGGGCTCGCAGCGCTACACTAGCGCACACTCCGCCAGCGGCACATAGCGATTGGCGTCGGCCGCATGTTGGCGCGGGCGGCGGTAGATTCTCAGACCGCGGCGGCGGAATGGGCCAATCAGAATGGGGAAGTGCCCGAGGGGGCTGGAACGCAGCGGCAAATGCGTGGGGCGCTGAGTGCTCAGGCGCACACGGTCTTCCTCGGGAATTGAGGAGCCCCCAAGGCTGTCAAGCGACGCGATGCTTGCCTGGCCGCGGGACGACGTCGATGGTACACCCGGCCGCAGCCAGCATGTTCACAAGGGAATCGATGCTGAACAGCTCGATCCTCCCCCTAACCAGGTCGCTCACGCGGGGTTGTGAAACGCCCAGGACGCCGGCAGCCTCCGTCTGGGTGAGCTCGCGGTGCGCGATCAGCTCCCGGACGCGCGTCATGAGCTCGGCACGGACCCGCAAGTTCTCGGCTACCGGCGTGGAGAAGCCGAGGTCCTGAAATACGTTCGACCGGGCTCTTCTAACCACGCGCTTCACGGTTGCCTCCGGGACCCTGCGCGATTGCGTTTTGCCATGGCGTAGCGGGCGCGGCCAAGCTCGAGGTCGCGGCCCGAAGTCCGAGCTGTCTTCTTGCCGAATGCGTGCAGCACGTAGACGCCCTCCTCCCACGCAGCTACACAAAACACGCGGTACTCTTCGCCGGTATGTATCCGGAGTTCGAGGACACCTGGACCTACCGACGGCATGGGTTTCCAGTCTGACGGTTGCAGGCCCAATTGCACCTGGTACAGCTCGAAACCAAGCCGGGATCGAACTACATCCGGGAAGCGCCGGATATCGCGAAGCACGCTGCCCACCCAGAAGACCGGCTTCGACGCTTCTTCCATTATACTGAACTTTATATAAGAAGAGAAGGTGCGCCTCGAGCTCCTGGCGCATTGATGTTCCACAGCCAAGGTGTGGCCACCGCGGGGCATGGCCATGGCGGATGAGGCAACCAGGAGAGGTCTTCGTTCGAGGCGGACTGGATCGAGCAGCTGAGCTACGGTACCACGTGCGGGCTGTGATCCGTGGAGTTGCTGCGGTGCGTGGTGCCGAGGGGAACGGCAGGTTGGTATGTCATGCGCGGGTCGTTGAGGCTGGCCTGCTTCAGCGCGAGCGGGAGTTCTCGACATCCGGACGCGGTGCTGGGCCGGCGATCCGGTCCGCCGGCGACGCGGCTCGAAGCAAAGCAGCCGGCCCCGGGTTCAGGCCTGGCGTTCCTTCGCGGTTCGCGGGCGCCCGCCCTTCAGACCGTTCGCGCGAGCCGCGGCAGCCTTGCCGGGGCTCGAAACGCTTCCGCCACGGCGGCCAAGTTCACGCATCCATTCCCGCGTGCCATAAACGCCTGCAACGAGGCCGGCAATAGCCAGATCGACGTCCAACCGCTCCCAGTGTACTGCGGTGCCACCCGGGCTCAAACGAACATCCGCGAGGTCACGGGCGCTGGCACCCCGGAGGCCCTGGGCAAGCTCGGCCGGGAATGCGAAGAGCGCGCCCCCTTGGAACACGATTTCGACTCGCCCATGCCGGCGATCGTAGCGCACTGATTCGGGCCGACGGTCGCGAATCCTCGCAGCCATGGATCCGCTCCCACGGGTTCCTGAGTTCATTCCAGTGCTCGACGACAACTCGCCACGCGGCGTTCGCCTCAGACAGCTTCATGCCAGAACGGTAGCCACAGTATAGCCCAAGCGGTTGGGTTTTACCGGAGCCGCTCCCAGCGGCATCGAGCCGATGATGAGGCTCCGACGGGGGCGGATGAATGGCTTGGTGGGACAATTGCGAAGCTGGTGCAACGCGAGCCCGGTTGTGCCTGCCTTCATGCTTGCCCTTCCGTCTTCTGCCAAACCGCGCCCCTCCCGGGCCGCACGCATTCCGCACGACCGTTCTGTCGGAGCGAGGCGAGGACGCGCTCGATCGTGGGACGGCTGACTCCCGGGCAGGCGCGTTCCAGGTCCGAGAACTTAAAGCGCGCCGGCATATGGTCGAAGGCCTCCAGCACTGCCTGCTGTTTGGCGCCGCGCCGGGCCTGGACCTGGCCGACTCTCGCCTCGAATTCCTGGTATGCACCGACCAGCATCACGCCCAACGAGTATTCCCACCACGGCTCGATGGCATGCTGCCCCTCATGCCACCCCTGCGATGACGCATACAGAGAGTCGTAATAGCCGTCCCGCGTTTCTTCCACGCGACGTTCCAGGCTGATGTAGCGCCCGACGTCGTAGCCGCTGCGGTATAGCAGCAGCAATGTGAGAAGCCGTGCCATCCTGCCGTTGCCGTCGAGGAAAGGATGGATACAGAGGAAGTCCAGCACGTATGCGCACCAGCAGCAGCGGATCGACCACACCCGCGGAATACGCCCGGCTGAACCCTTCGTGCAGCAGACGCATTGCATCCGGAGTGGCGTAGGCCGGCACGGGACGGAAACGCAGGCGTCGAATTCCCGCGTTCACCTCGGTGATCTCGTTGTCGACGCTCTTCCAGCGGCCACCACGGGCTGCATCGTACCGGAACAGGTCACGGTGGAGCTGGAGCACCAGGTTGGGCGTCGGTTCCATGTGCGGGTAGTTCGCGTGGATCGTGTTCAGCACGTCGCGGTAACCGGCGATTTCCTGCTCCGATCGATTCCGGGGTGTGGCGTTGTCACGAACCAGTTGCAGGACGCGATCGGCAGGTGCTGTTACGCCCTCGATCCGATTCGACGATTCCGTACTCTCGATGATCGACGCCTCGCGGAGCGTGTCCAGGACCTGGGGCGACTGCTGGGACCAGAGATCCTGCTTGCCGCGGTACTCCCCGATCATCCTGAGAGAGCGAGCCAGCCGGTGGTCCAGCCGTCGGCTCTCGAGGTATTCGGACTCGAAGGAACGCATAAAACGCCATCATGGGTGCGAAGGAATTGCATCATATATGGCCTTATGATGGAGTTTCCGCAAGGTGATGATGGAGTTTGGCAGGCGACCCGCCGCTCACCAGCCCGCGACCGTCGCCTATGCCGCCGCGAGGCCCAGCGAGCGCACCAGGTTCTGGCACGACCGCCTGAGCTTCTGCAGGTCGGCCTCCATGCAGTCCTCGTACTGCAGGTATGCCATGCGCGGATCGTTGAGGCTGGCCTGCTTCAGCGCGAGCGGGAAGAAAAGGGCCAGCTCGTGCTGTTCCCGGATCGACCAGGCCGCGTTGAACTCGTCCTGGCAGGCCTTCGAGAGCACGTACGATGGCGTCAGCAGCGGCACGAAGCGCTCGGACCTACGGACGGCGCGGTCGAGGGCTATGCGGTAGTCGTGGCCCGTGCGGAGCCGGTCGATGTCCCGGAAGATCCGGATCCCCGGCGCCAGCTCGGTGAGCGTGCTGACGAACCCGTCGGCGCGCCGGCATGGCTGTAGCTCAGGAACACGTCCCAGTCCTTCTCATGCGACGTCTGCTCCGCGAGCACCAGCCGCTTGACGCGCTCGGCTTCGGCCTCGAGCTCCGCCGCCCGAAGTTCGTCATTCTCGACGATCCGGACGCGGTGCAGCGGCGAGGTGCGCATCCAGTGCATGGCGGCCCGGATCAACGGCTCGGCGATGGCGCGCACCGGCGTGCCCATACTGCCGCAGGCCACCAGCGGCATGGCCACGGAGGTGACCGGCCGGTCCCGGAGCCCGATGAAGGGCGCGAGCGCGCGGAAGATGTCGTCGATCCGGTCCGCCGGCGACGCGGCGCCGTACGGCGGCTCGAAGCAAAGCAGCCGGCCGTGCATGCAGTCCGTCAGTCTGTAGCGCGGCGGCTGCGCACGTATGATCGGAGGACGGCGCTGATCCGCGACTGATAGCCGGGCCCGTCAGCTTTGAAATAGTCGAGCACCTCCCGATCCAACCGGATCGATACCGGCACCTTCGGCTCCGCGGTCGGCCAGGCGAGCTCCGCGGATCTGAGTTCTTCCTGCGACCATGGCGGGTTGTCGATGTCGGCTGCGGCCGCGGCTTCAGCGCGTTCATCGCTCAGCCGGTGCAGGGCCTTCCAGTTCGTCTTGCCCTTCCGCTGCTGCCCGGGCGCGCGCCTGGTAATACGCTTCTCGCTCATTTCGCGATGCCTTCCTGGCGGATATCAACCGGTGTCGGTCGCCGCGGATCGTGTAGACTACCGCGACCGTGACACTCTCGATCAACCCGATCGCGAGCCACCGCGGCTCGCCCCCGCGATCGGAGCGCCGCAGCAGCATCGGGCAGTCGAAAACGCGCACGGCATCGTCGAAGTCGATTCCGTGCTTATCGAGATTCGCGCGGGCCTTGGCCTCCTCCCACTCGAAGTCCTTGTCCCGCCTCGAATGTATATACATCAGTACATACTGCTTCGCAAGCGATATACGTGGTGGAGCGCAGTGTCGGGTGGGAACATGGGCAGCCGAATAGCGAAATAGGACGTTGTATCGACGGGCTGGAATGCCGCGCGCCACTATGCCGGCGGGCGCCCCTGGCGGGGGTAGATTTCCGCGAACAGCCGAGCGAGCT
>VEPF01000240.1:0-1618 GCA_012027055.1 Gemmatimonadota bacterium
CCTTCGCGGTGGTGGCGGGCGCACTGGTGGGCACGGCTGGGCGGGTGGGCGTGGTGCGGCCCTCGGTACTGCTCCTGGCCGCGGCGGCGGCTGGACTGTGCTCCGGCTGGCTGCTCGGACGTGCTGCCGGCTACCGCTGGCCCGCTTCCGCGGGTTCGGCCCCGTCACCGGGACCGGAAGAGCGTTTGGCGCGGTAGAGGTCCGCGTCCGCGGCCCCGAGCAGGTCGTCCGGGATCTGCTGCTCCGGACCGTACTCCGCGATCCCCACGCTGAAATCGATGCGTGGCGGGATGGTTTTCCGGACGCGCTCGGCGAAGCTGATGGCCGACGCGCGGTTCCCGCCCGGGAAGATCACCACGAACTCGTCACCCCCGAACCGGACCACCAGGTCGGTGCCACGGCCCTGGGCCGCGAGCCCCCGGGCCCCCTGCCGGAGCCCCCGGTCGCCCGCCAGGTGCCCGTCCAGATCGATGATCTGCTTGAAGTTGTCCAGGTCGAGCAGCAGCACGGCCAGGGGCGCACCGCGCTGCGCGGCCGCGAACGCAGGGTTCAGCACGAGGCGCATGTGCCGCCGGTTGGGCAGCCCCGTCAGCTCGTCCGTGAGGGAAAGGTTGCGCGCCTCCTCGAACAGCCTGATGCGGCCGAACGCGCTCTCCGCCTGCTCGGCCAGCAGGCTGAGGATCTGCCACTCCTCGACCGGGATGGTGCGGTCGTCGCGGCGTTCCGTGATGAACAGCACCCGGTCGCTGCCCACGGGCGCGTGGATCAGCAGGCCGGCCCCGAGGCCCTCGAAGAACACCCGCAGCGTCGCCAGGCTGCCGCCCTGCGCGAGCCTGGCATCCCGGGGCAGCAGCGCACCCACCGCGCCCAGCTCCGCGGCCGGCTCCAGCACGCAGTTCCTGAGCGCGGCCGGGTCTCCGGGGAGCCAGACGGAGCGCCAGTCGTCCGAGGCCGGGTCGCGCTCGAAGACGAACGCGTGGTGCCCGCCGAAGATGCGCAGCGCCGCGTCCGCCAGTGCCTGGCATACGTCGGTGGGGGAGGCGGCCGCGGCCAGCGCCTGGGTGTAGCCGATCAGGTTGGTGGGCAGCTCGAGGCGACGCCAGCGCGTCACGTTCCGGCGCAGCCAGGTGGCCGCTTCCTGGCGCGCGCGTTCGTTGATCCCGGCCGGATCCGCCGGGTGCGGCAGCCGGGCCATGGCGCCGCCCAGCAGCAGCCACACGCCGTCATCCTGCAGGTCCAGCAGCAGCAGCTGGCTGTCCGCGCCCGAGAGCCGCTCGAACGCCGCGCGCGCATCCAGCGGCCGGTCCGCGCTCTCGTCCCGGCGGAGCTCGCGCCACCCCTTCCGCTCCCCGCCACGGCCGCTGCTCGGCCGCAGGTACAGCATGCGCCCGGTCAGCCGATCTTCGGTCCGGCGATCGTACATTTCCGTCCTTCTGCCTGGTCGGCCAGTGGCCCGCCGTTCCGCCGCGGGCGCAGTGGCGCCAATTCCTTGCCGCGCACGCCTCCGCCTCAAGAAACATGCGCCTGCGGTGAAAACGTTAAACGTCTGTGGCCATTGGAGATCGTGCGGGCGGCAAACAAATGGGTGTGGTGGCGCGGCAACACCTTGTGGCAAAAC
>VEPF01000240.1:1628-5177 GCA_012027055.1 Gemmatimonadota bacterium
GCTGTGGCGAGTAGTTTTGCCACAGCTCACGGGTCGCTGCCGCCGCCCGGCGCCCGAAAGGCGGGTTACCGGCCGGCTGACGCCGTGCCGAGAAGCCCGGCCAGGCGGGCCAGGCAGCGGTCCAGCCGATCGAACACCGCGGCGAAGCACGCGGCATCCCGGCCGAACGGATCGGTCACCTCGCGCGCATCGATCCGCTTCGGGTCCAGGTCGCCCAGGATGACGACCGGCACCGTGCCGGCGTAGCGGCTCCGCAACTCGGCCCGCTGGCTGGCGTTCATCACCACCACCAGGCCCGCTGCCTGCGCCAGCGCCGGGGTGATCAACTGCGATCGGTGCCGGCTCAGGTCGATGCCCCGGGCCGCGGCCGACTGCTGCGCGAACTCCGCGGCGGGGCGCCCGGGGCCGATGAAACCGGCCGAGGCGACGTCCGCGTCCCGGCCCGCGAGCAGCTGCCGCAGCCGGGCCTCCGCGTAGGGGCTGCGGCAGATGTTGCCGTGGCAGAGCCCCAGCCCCGGACCCCGCGCCGCGGCCCCCACCCGTTCGGCCCGGGTCCGGCGCAGCGGATGCGTGAGGCGCTCGGGCGTGCGGCGGATGGCGCGCAGCACCCTCCGCCCGTGGCAGCTATCGGTCATGCTCCAAAACTGGCCGCGGCGCGGCTGCGCGCAAGCACCACCGGGGTGCGCGGGCCGGCCCGCCCCGTCTTGCGCACCCCTGCCACATTTGTGGTTGCACGGCCGCCGCACCGGGCCCTGGCGCGGGGTTCCCCGACGGGGCGCAATCAGTTGCGCCGATCACACTTGCGCTGTACCGTCCACGGTTGGCCGCAGGGTTGCGTAGGTTCCCCGGCCGGGGCGCCGGACCAGGGGCCGGCAGGCCTGATTACCCCAGCAAAGAACGCCCTTCATGTCAGCTACAGGGACGTGCCTGCTCCGTGGTGCCCGTGCCGGAGCACTGCTGCTCGCGCTTTCCGCGGCGGCCGCGCATGCGCAGACCGCCACCACCGGCGCGGTCCGGGGCACGGTCCGGAGCGCGGCCGGCGAGCCGCTGGGCGATGCGCTGGTGACGCTGGTGGCGGCGAGGAGCGGCGCGCGCTACCAGGCGACCACATCCCGCGAGGGCGAGTACCGGCTCGAGCGCCTGCCGGCCGGCCAGTACGCGGCCATCGCCGAGCAGATCGGCTACGCGCCTGCCTATCGCAGTGGCGTGCCCGTGCGGCCCGGCCTGGAGCTGGATGTGCCCCTGGTGCTCCGGGCGGGCGGTCCCACCGAGCTGGCCCTCGACTCTGCCGACTTCGGCGCCGGGACCGCTTCCCTGGGCCGTGCCGCGGCCTCCCGCTGGCTCGCCGGCGCCATGCTCCAATCGCTCCCCTATGCCGAGCCGGACCTGGCGGAAGCCGCTGGCCTGGTGAGCTGGCTGGACCGCGACCTGGGCGCCGAAGGGCTGCCCGGGCGCTTCACGGCCCTGGCGCTGGACGGCCACCAGTTCCAGCCCGCCGCGCACCCGCTGGTCTCCGCCGGGCGCGCCGGGCTGCTGGCGCCCGCCGCCGGTGGCGCCGCGGAGCTGAGCCGGGTGGCGGCCGACGCGGAATGGCGCCCCCCCGCGGGGGCCGTGCTGGACGCGCTCGCGCGGCGGGGATCCGACGCGTTTGCCGGCGGGCTGGCGGGCCAGGGCAGCGGGGGCCCGCTCGCGCAGGCCGGCTTCTTCGACGCGGGCTCGCTCGGTCCGCGCCTGCTGCGCGGCTCCGCCCTGCTCGAGGGCAGCGCTTTCGGGGACAGCGCGCGCTTCGCGATCGGCGGCACGTACCGGAACGACCGGGTGGCGCGCTCTCCCGCCTGGGCGAACACCGCCGAGAACGCCGCCGCCGCGGCCGCGGGTGCGTGGATCGGCAACCTCGAGGCCAACCTCCAGCCGCAGCTGCTGGAGCGCGCATCGTTCGCCGGCTTCGCTCAGCTCGACTGGCGCCTGGCCGCCAGCCAGCGCCTGGGCGTGACCCTCGCCGCCTCGAAGCCCGCCGATGAGCCGGCCGACGCGCCGGCCTCGGGCGCGTCCTGGCCCGTGGAGGGACAGGACCTCCTGGCCGGGCTCTCCCTCTTCACCGAGCTGGGCACGGCGGCCAACCAGCTCCGCTTCTCCTGGGCCAGCAGCTCCCGCGAGTCCTTCGGGACCGCACCCACTGCCATCGGCATCATGGTACCCGGCGGGCTGCGCCTGAACGGCAGCGAGGCGGCCCGGTTCGAGGAGCGCGCCATCCGCCTGTTCGATGCCGTGCAGCTCCGGGCCGGCGCGCACGCCTTCCGCCTCGGCGGCGACCTGGCCGTGAGCACCCACAACCAGGCCTGGCGCCCGGGCGCCGTGGCCGAGGTCCTCTTCGGCGGCGTCCCGCAGCTCCAGCAGAGCACGGGCGTGTTCCGCCAGACCATCGGCGGCACGCCCTCGGTGGACTGGTCGGGCCAGACCATCGGGCTCTTCGTGCAGGACAGCTGGCACGGCGAGTCGGGCCCCAGCATCACGGCCGTGCTGCGCGCGGAGCGCAACGGCAGCTCGGACGCACCGGCCCGCGATGCGGAGTGGTTCCGGCTCACCGGCCTCGGCAACGACCTGGCGGCCGACGAGTCGTGGCGCCTGAGCCCGCGGCTCGACGTGAGCTGGGCGGCGGGCGAGCACCGGGAGTTCGTGGTGAACGCCGCCGCCGGGCTTTTCCACGACCGCGTGGATCCGCTGCTGGTGGGGGAATGGCTCGTCGATGACGGGTCCGCGGACGTCTACCGCTTCCTCGGGAACGTCGGCGTCTGGACGGTCTCCCGGCCCGCCGGGGCGACGTCACGCACCAGCCTCACGCTGCCCGTCGAGGCCCTCCGCGGGCCCGAAACCGCGCGCGCCACGGCCGGCTTCGCGGTCGCGCTGGGCGGCGGGACCACGCTCGCCTTCGACGCCTCCTTCCGGCACACGCGCTTCCTGCCCCGCCGGAGCGACCTGAACCTGCTGCCCGCGGCCCTGGCCCACGACCAGTACGGCCGGCCGGTCTTCGGCACGCTCGTCAAGCAGGGCGCCCTCCTGGCGGCCACTCCGGGCAGCAATCGTCGCTTCCCGGATTACGACGTGGTGAGCGCGCTCGACCTGGACGGCTGGTCCACCTGGTACGGCGGCACCGCCCGGCTCGAGCGGCCGTTCGCGCGCGACTTCCTGCTCGGCGCCAGCTACACCTACAGCCGCACCCGCGACAACTGGGTCGGCGCGCTGTACGGTCGAGGGGTGGGGACGCCCGTGGCCGAGCTGGACCAGAGCGGGGACTGGAGCGAGGGCACGTCGGATTTCGACGTGCCCCACCGGGGCGCGCTGTACGCGGCCTGGACGCCGGCTTTCGGGCTCGAGGTGAGCGGCCTGTTCCGCTACGAGTCCGGCCGCCCGTTCACCCCGGCCTTCCCCTATGGCGTGGACGTGAACGGGGATGGCGTGACCGGCAACGACCCGGCCTACATCGACCCGGCCGTGACCGGCGCCAGCGAGTTGGTGGCGCGCTGGGACAGCCTGCGCCGGGCGAGCGGC
>VEPF01000132.1:0-463 GCA_012027055.1 Gemmatimonadota bacterium
GCGGATGTGGCCGCCGTGGTCCGCTTCCTGGCCGGCCCAGCCGCAGCGTACATCTCCGGGCAGGTGATCGTGGGTGATGGTGGCATGGTAATCTAGGACACTCAACCGAGAGGCAAAGATGGCTGACGGCATCGAATCGAAGGTCAAGGACATCATCATCAACGAGCTGGGCGTGGAACCGGAGAAGGTCACACTCGAGGCTTCGTTCGTGGAAGATCTGGGCGCTGACTCGCTGGACACGGTGGAGCTGGTGATGGCCTTCGAGGAAGAGTTCGGGATCGAGATTCCGGACGAGGACGCCGAAGGCCTCCAGAAGGTAGGCGACGCGGTGCGCTACCTGCAGGACAAGGGCGTCGAGCAATAGCCGCTGAAGGACGCGGCGGCATGAAGACGCGCACCAACCGGGGGCACCGCGGCGTCGTCACCGGGCGGGGGCTGATCACTCCGCTCGGGCAGGATCTGG
>VEPF01000132.1:473-5174 GCA_012027055.1 Gemmatimonadota bacterium
CGACCTCGTGGGCGGGGCTGGTGAGGGGCGTGAGCGGCGCCGGCCCGATCACCCAGTTCGACAGCACGGGCTTCGACGTGCATTTCGCGGCCGAGGTCAAGGGTTTCGACCCGGAACGGTACCTCGAGCGGAAGGAAGCCCGGCGCATGGACCGGTTCGCCCAGCTGGCCATGGCAGCGGCCCAGCAGGCCATGGAGGAAGCGGGGCTCGCGGACCGACCGGCCGGGGTAGATTTCGACCGGGTCGGCGTGATCATCGGCAGCGGGATCGGCGGCATCCGTACCTTCGAGGATCAGGCTCGCACGCTGGTGGAGCGAGGGCCGGGGCGGATCAGCGCCTTCTTTGTTCCCATGTTCATTCCCGACATCGCGGCCGGTCAGGTCTCGATGCGCTTCGGGGCCCGGGGGCCGAACTACTGCACCGTCTCCGCCTGTGCCTCCAGCGCGCACGCGGTCGGGGACAGCTACCGGCTCATCGAGCACGGCGACGCGGACGTGATGATCGCAGGCGGCACGGAGGCTTCGATCACACCGCTCACGGTCGCCGGCTTCAGCAACATGAGGGCGCTCTCCACGCGCAACGACTCGCCCGCCACGGCGAGTCGCCCGTTCGATGCCACGCGCGACGGTTTCGTGCTCGGCGAGGGCTCCGGCGTGCTCGTGCTGGAAGCGCTGGAGCATGCGCTCGGCCGCGGGGCCCCGGGCCTCCTGGGCGAGCTGATCGGCTACGGCCAGAGCGCCGATGCCTACCACCTGACGGCGCCGGCCCCGGAAGGGGCGGGGGCACAGCTCGCGATGCGGGCGGTGCTCGCGGGTGCGGGACTGGAAGCCCGGGACATCGACTACGTCAACGCCCACGGTACCTCCACGCCCGTGAACGACCGGAATGAGACGCTGGCCATCAAGGCAGTATTCGGGGAGGCGGCGAACCGGCTGGTAGTGGGCTCGACCAAGTCCATGACGGGCCACCTGCTCGGTGGGGCCGGGGCGGTGGAGGCCGTGATCTGCGTGCAGGTGTGTCGCGAGGGCATCATCCCGCCCACCATCAACTTCGCCACTCCGGATCCGGAGTGCGACCTCAACTACGCTCACAACCAGCGGATCGAGCGGCAGGTGAATGTCGCCCTCTCCAATTCCTTCGGCTTCGGCGGGCACAACGTCTGCCTGGCGGTAGCGCGCTGGCGCGCCCGGTAGCCGGGCCGGACCGGGCGGCCGCGCGCCGCCCGGCACCGGGCCGTTCCTGACGAATGCGAAGCATGACACCGGCGACTGCAGATACGATGGATGGCACCGAGGCGGGGCCGCGAGTGCTGCCCGCGGACCCGCGGCTGCGCCCGGTCGCGAACCGAGTGCTGGCCGGGCAGCGGCTGAGCGTTGCCGATGCCGCGATCCTGTTCGAGTCCCACGATCTGCTCGGGATCGGCGGCCTGGCGGATTGGGTGAACCGCCGGCGGAACGGCGACCGGGTCTTCATCACCGCCAACCAGCACCTCAACCCCACGAACGTCTGCATCCTGCGGAAGACCTGCACCTTCTGCTCGTATGCGCGGACCCCGCGCGAGGAAGGTGCCTATACCATGTCGCTAGCCGAGGCGTTCGAGGAGGCGGCCGTGGTCCGAGACACGCCGGTCCGCGAGTTCCACATCGTGGGCGGCCTGCATCCCCGGCTCCGCCTCTCGTACTACGAGGACCTGATCCGCGGGCTCAAGGAACGGCACCCGGGCGTGGAAGTGAAGGCGCTCACCGCCGTGGAGATCGCGCATCTGGCGCGCATCGAGAAGCTCGGCATCCGGGAGACCTTGCTGCGCCTGCAGGCGGCGGGTCTGGACACGATGCCGGGCGGTGGCGCCGAGGTGTTCGCCAGCGGCGTGCGGCGCACCATCGCGGAACGGAAGCTGGCCGCGGAGGAATGGCTGGACGTGCACCGCATCGCCCACGGGCTCGGCATCCGCAGCAACTGCACCATGCTCTACGGCCACGTGGAAACGATCCCGGACCGGGTCGAGCACCTGGACGCGCTGCGCCGCCTGCAGGACGAGACCGGGGGATTCCTGGCCTACATCCCGCTCGCGTACCATCCGGACCACAACGAGCTGGGCGCTCAGCTCGGCCGCACCGGCACCGCCACCACCGGCTTCGACGACCTGAAGAACCTGGCGATCGGGCGGTTGTTCCTCGACAACGTCCCGCACATCAAGACCCACTGGGTCATGAACTCCATGAAGGTGAGCCAGGTGGCGCTGCACTTCGGCGTGGATGACCTGGAAGGGACGGTCCGGCGCGAGCGCGTCTACCACGAGGCTGGCGCCCAGACGCCGGAGTGGACCACGTACGCCGAGATCGTGCGCATCGTGAAGGATGCCGGGAAACGTCCGGTCGAACGCAATGTGCGCTACGAGGAGGTGCGCGCGTGGTGAGGCTGGGGAACGCGACGGACCGCGACCTCCCCGTGCAGGTCGATGCGACCGGCCCGGAGGGCATCTCGATCCAGGCCGGACCGGAGCGGCCCGCCGATGGCACGATTCCGCCGGAACAGCGCGCGCTCCCCGTGCTGCAGACCGTCGCTCCCCGGGCGAGGGTGCCCACCCCCGGCGGTGCGCCGGGCGCGCACCTCCGGCCGCCGCAGCCCCGATACGCACCCGCGCCGCTGGCACTCCGGCCGCACGCCCCGGAAATCGAGCACTGGCGTGACCGGCTGCAGCGCACGCCGCTGCTCGAGCTGGCGGCGGCCGCTGACGAAAGCCGCCGGCGTCGACATCCGGACGGTGTGGTGAGCTACATCGTCGACCGCAACATCAACTACACCAATCTGTGCGTGACCGACTGCCGGTTCTGCGCGTTCTACCGGCGGCCGAAGGATGCGGAAGCGTACGTGCTCTCGTACGACGATGTCGTCCGCAAGATCGCGGAGGCCAAGGCACTCGGGGCGGTGCAGATTCTGATGCAGGGCGGGCACAACCCGTATCTGCCGCTGGACTGGTACCTCGGGCTGCTGCGCCACATCAAGGAACACGAGCCGATCCACGTGCACGGCTTCAGCGCTTCGGAAATCGAGCTGCTGGTCAGGGTCTCGCGCCTGCCGCTCGACGAGGTGCTGCGGCAGCTGCGCGAGGCCGGCCTCGACTCCATGCCCGGCGCGGGCGCGGAAATCCTGGTGGACGGAGTGCGCGACGTGATCGCGCCGAAGAAGCTCGGCGCGAGTCGTTGGCTGGAGATCCACGAAGCGGCGCACGAGGTCGGCCTGCACACCACTGCCACCATGATGTACGGTGTCGGTGAGACCTGGGAGGACCGGCTGGAGCACCTGCTGCGGTTGCGACACTCCCAGGCCCGGAGCGAGGCCGCCGGGCACCGGGGGCGCTATACCGCGTTCATCGCGTGGTCGTTCCAGCCGAGTCAAACCGAGATGCAGGACTGGCAGCTGGAGCTGGGTACCGGCCTGGACTACCTGCGCCTCACCACCCTGGGCCGGCTGGTGCTCGATAACTTCGACAACCTGCAGGTCTCGTACGTCACGCAGGGACCGAAACTGGCGCAGATCGCGCTGCGCTGCGGAGCCAATGATTTCGGGTCGCTGATGCTGGAAGAGAACGTGGTGAGTGCCACCGGCATTGATTTCATCATGCCGGAGCAGGAGCTGCGGCGGATCATCGCGGATGCCGGTTTCACACCGCGGCGCCGGTACCAGGACTACCGGCAGGTCGCGGCAGCCGAGAGTGGCGAGTGTCCCTGCTGTTCGTGGCGGAATGGGCGTTGATGGAGGGGGTCACGTGAAGAAAGTGCTCGTGCTGATGGGCTCCGAGTCGGATCGGGCGCGTATGGACCAGGCACTGCCGATCCTGCAGGATGCGGGCGTGGACGTTCAGGTCGAAGTGTCGAGCGCGCACCGCCAGCCGGATCGTACGGCGGAGCTCGCGCGCACCGCGGAAGCCGCCGGCTTCGGCGTCGTGATCTGCGGGGCCGGACTGTCCGCCGCGTTGCCGGGCGTGGTCGCGGCGCACACCAGCCTGCCCGTGATCGGCGTTCCCCTGAGTGCCGCACTGGGCGGACTGGATGCGTTGCTCTCGATCGTGCAAATGCCGCCCGGCGTGCCGGTGGCCTGCGTCGGCATCGACGGTGCGCGCAATGCGGCGCACCTGGCGCTGCGCATCCTGCGGCTGTCCGCCCCCTGAGGCCACCATGCGGGTCGGGACCGGATACGATTCTCACCGTTTCGCAGCCGGGCGGCGGCTGGTGCTCGGCGGCGTCATCATCGCCCACGAGTTCGGGCTGGCCGGCCATTCTGACGCGGGCGTGGTGGCGCACGCGGTCACCGATGCCATCCTGGGGGCCGCCGGCGCGGGCGACATTGGCCGGCACTTCCCGCCGGCCGATGCGCGCTGGCGGGACGCAGATTCGCTGAGCCTGCTGCGCACCGCCGCCGCCATCATCGCCGAGGACAACTACCAGGTGGTGAACGTCGATGTGACCGTGGTCTGCGAGAGTCCGCGGCTGGCCACGCACATCGAGGCAATGCGGCAAGCGCTGGCCGGCGCGCTGGGCATCGCGCCCCGGCTGGTGTCCGTGAAGGGCAAGAGCAACGAAGGCATGGGTTGGATCGGCCGCGGCGAAGGGATCGCCGCGCTGGCGGTCGCCCTGGTCCACGCGATCGGTGAGTAGCAGGCGGCGCGTGGCTTCGTGCCTGCGGCAGGCGGAGTAGCAT
>VEPF01000429.1 GCA_012027055.1 Gemmatimonadota bacterium
TCGAGCGCGTACCGGACCAGGAGCGGCTCCGAGGCGGCCGGCGCGGGCAGACCACCCTCGGCCGGCGCGAGCGCCGGCTCCACCATGATGATGCTGATCTCGCGGTCTTCTAGGCGTCGCTGCGGCATGCCCGGCTCCTGCTGGTGAACGGGGGCCGACCGGGGGCGTGCTGCTCGGCGGGCTGGAGCGTCGGCTGATGGCGGAGGCGGGCCAGCACCAGCGTCGCTTCCTGTCTCACGGCGTCGAGCAGGAACCAGTGACCCCGGCTCAGCACCGGACAACCGTCCGCGTAGATCAGCAGAAGAACAAAGTCGGTGTCGATTTCGGCGTACCCGATCCCGCCTGTCGCAGCGGCGGGAATCGCCGCGAAGAGCGAATCAAACGCACTGGCCGGGAGCTCCGGCGGGGGTGCGCTGACCAGCCCCATGCCGGAAAGGGCGGCAACAGAGACGAATGCCCGCGCCACCGATGCCTGCCCGTTCTCGCCAAAGGCAGGCGTGAACGCGCTTGCCCCCGCGGCCATGCCCCGGCGGTGCAGGACGAGGGCAGCGCGGGCCCCCAGGCGCCGGGTCGCAAACCTGGTGATCAAGTGCCACACGTCGACTTCATCACGGGCCCGATCGAGCGACCCGGCCAGCTCCGCCGCCTCGGCAAGGAGCTGTTCGAACGCCGGTTCCGGCAGGTAGTTGCTCATGCTCGCCTCATGCCGTGCGGGACCGGGCGCGGGTGCGCTCCAGCCGCCCGCGCTCCAGGGCCAGGCGACGGCGCTTCTCCCACAAGGTCTTGCGGGAGATCCCGAGCTGCATGGCCAGGCTGCTGTAGTCGCCTTCGAACCGGTGGAGCGCGGCCTCCAGGTAGCGACGCTCCACTTCCGCCAGCGTCAGACCCGCCGGCATCAGAACCCCGGCCGGCTCCGGCGCCTCAGCCTGGTCCGCGGCGGACCCGAATCCGGCCAGCACGAGCGCCCCACCATCCCGAACCACGAGGCGATCGCCGTTCGGCCGCGGTCCCGCCGGACTGCGCTGCCGGTCCGCCTGGTCGCGCAGGAAGGCGTCTCCCACCGCCCGGCGCACGAGCGCGAGCAAGGCTCCCGGCTGAACCGAGCGAGGCAGGAAATCGGTGGCGCCGGCGCGCATGGCCGCGACGGCACGATCCACCGTGGCGTTGCCGGCCAGCATCAGCACCGGCAGCCGCGGCCGCCTGAGCCTGATCCGCCGCACCAGCTCGATTCCATCCAGTGGACCTATGTCGAGCTGGGTGATGACCGCATCGAAGGGTTGTCCAAGGAGGATTTCGAGGGCGCCCGATCCATCGCCGACGACGTCGGCCTGGATGCCGTTTCCGGCGGTGAGACTGCGGGCCAGTTCCGCGGTCCCGTGCTCTCCAGTCCCGACCAGCAGTATTCGCATGCCGTGCCCTGTCCGCGCCCGTGCGCGCCACCGGAGGTTACGCCTCGGTACCGCCGGGGGAGAGCCGGCCCCCGGAGGGCAGTGCCAGCGGGAGGCCGACGCGTTTCTCAACTACCCAATCGCCGGCAGCGCGTGTTCGTGAAGCCGCACGCCACCTCAGAAACAACATTAACTCTGACATTTATGTGATTGCCTTTGATTCTGATACGATACTGCGCCAATTTCGCCTCGCGACCAATGGGTAGGTTCGATACGGTGGTGCCGCAGTCCGGCTCGAAGCTGCGCGGGGCTGCCGGCAGGGCCGGGCGATTTGCGGCTGCCATGGTGTTTTGCTTGCCCGCGGCCCCGGGTTGAGAACGGAGCCGGCGACGCGGCGCGGCGGCGAGGTAACGAAAGGACCCACGGGGTGGCGATGACCCCGTCAGGGAGTCGGCGCCGGGGCCCGGGACGGCTTCCCTACCATCGGGTCACCAAGTACCTTCCGCCCTCCGTGACGGATCTGCGCGGCTCGGCCGGCCGCGCTTGTCGGCATACAAACTTGCGAGCGAGCGGTATCCATGAAGAGGTCGATGATCATCGCGCTGGTAGCCGCCGGCGCGCTGGTGGGGAGCGCCTGCAGCAGTGACGACGCAACCGCTCAGGGACAGCGACCGGACAGCGCGGCAACTGCCTTGCCGGACGTTCTGGCCACGATCGGCGAGGAACGGATCACGCTGGCGGATGTCCGGGGCCGGGCTGGACAGGACCTAGAGCAGCTGGAGGTGCAGTATCGGCGAGCCCGGGACGGGATCGTGCAGCGGGTACTGGAGGGACTGGTCCGGGAGCGGCTGCTGGGGGCCGAAGCGAGCCGCCGGGGCATGACCCTCGACCAGCTGGTGGCGGCAGAAGCGGGTGGCAGCCTGACTCCCGGCGAGGCGGCCATCACCCGGTGGTTCGAGGAGAACCAGGCGCGACTCGGAGGCCGAACGTTGGTCGAGCTGCGGCCGCAGATTGCCGAGTACCTGCGCGACCAGAAGCGCGAGCGGGCCATGGCCGCGCTGGAGCGGCGGCTGCAGGGTGAACGGCGGGTGGTATACCACTTCGAGCCGTACCGGGTGGACCTCAAGCTGGAGGGAGCGCCCTCGCTGGGCGCGGCGGACGCACCGGTGACGCTGGTCGAGTTCTCCGACTTCCAGTGCCCCTACTGCCGGACGTTCTACCCGCGGCTGTACCAGCTGGAGCGGGAGTTCCGGGGCCGGCTGCGGATCGTCTACCTGCAGTTCCCGCTCACCAGCATCCACCAGCAAGCGTTCAAGGCGGCCGAGGCATCCCTGTGCGCGCACGACCAGGGGAAGTTCTGGGAGCTGCACAATGCCATGTTCGAGGATCAGCAACGGCTGGCGCCGGCCGACCTGAAGGAGAAGGCCAGGAAACTCGGCCTAGCCACGCAGACCTTCGACAGCTGCCTGGACTCCGGCAAGCATGCCGCGCGGGTACAGGCGGAGCTGGACCGGGGCGAGCAGGCCGCCGTGAGCGGGACCCCGGCCATCTTCGTGAACGGTGCCTTCCTGGAGGGCGGGGCGCTGCCGTACGAAGCACTGGCCGACGCGGTCCGCCGCGAGCTGGCGCGGCTGGAGAAGTAGCAGCGCGCCCCCCGCGGGGTTCGTCACCTTGCCGGCTGCAACCACGAGGGTACGGAAACAGCCGTGAAGGCGAGCCACGCGGGACGGAGGGGGCAGCGGCCGAGGACGCTGCTCCCTACGACGCCCCGCGGGCCGCCGGGCACCTCCGCCTGGTCACTCGCGCCGCCGATCCTCGGGGTCGCCCTGCGGACTGATCTCCGCCACTCGCGCCCGCCGGTAGTAGCCGCTGGCGACATGCTCGCACCACGTCCGGTTTTCCAGGTACCAGCGGACGGTGCGGCGCAGTCCGGAATGGAAGCTCTCCTCAGGCGCCCAGCCGAGCTGTTCGTGGAGGCGAGACGGGTCGATCGCATAGCGCCGGTCGTGACCGGGACGGTCGCCCACGAACGCGATCAGGTCGGCGTGGGGCTCGCCGCGCGGCGCCAATTCGTCGAGCAGGGCGCAGATCTCGCGGGCCAGCTGCAGGTTGGTGCGCTCGGTACGGGCGCCGATGTTGTAGCTCTCGCCCACGGTTCCCCGCTCGAGCACGAGCAGCAGCGCCCGCACGTGATCGTCCACGTACAGCCAGTCGCGGACGTGGCCGCCGTCGCCGTAGATCTCGACCGGCTCGCCAGCGGCCGCGCGCAGGATGACCAGCGGAATCAGCTTCTCGGGAAACTGATACGGCCCGTAGTTGTTGGAGCAGTTGGTGACCAGCATGGGCAGGCCGTAGGTGTGGTACCAGGCGCGAACCAGGTGGTCGGACGCGGCCTTGCTGGCCGAATAGGGTGAGCGGGGGCGATAGGCGGTCCGCTCCGTGAATTCGCCGTGCTGGCCGAGCGTGCCGAACACTTCGTCGGTCGAGACGTGCAGGAATCGGAAGGCGTCCCGGTCGGCGGGCGGCAGCCCTTCCCAGTAAGCGCGGGTCACCTCCAGCAGCTGGTACGTCCCGACGATGTTGGTCTGGATGAACTCGGCGGAGCCGTCGATCGAGCGGTCCACGTGGGACTCGGCGGCCAGATGCACGACCGCGGCCGGCCGACGCTGCCGAAACACCCGCTCGAGCTCGGCCGCGGCACTGATGTCCAGCTGCTCGAACGCGTAGCGCGGACTGGGCAGGACGGGCTCGAGCGACTCGAGGTTGCCGGCATAGGTCAGCTTATCGACGTTCACCACCTGCCGCGCCGTCCGGGTGAGCAGGTGGCGGACGAGCGCGGAGCCGATGAATCCGGCTCCGCCGGTTACCAGGATCGGCCCGTCCATCAGACGCCGTTCGCTGTCAGCCTCGATAGAACTCCGCGATGCACTGCACCACGTATCCCTGTTGTGCTTCACTCAGCTCCGGGTAGATCGGCAGCGCCAGCGTCTCCGCCGCGGCGCGCTCCGATTCCGGCATCGAGCCCTTCGGATAGCCGAGATCGGCGAAGCACTCCTGCCGGTGCAGCGGCACCGGATAGTAGATCTCCGTCCCGATCTCCTGCGCGCGCAGATGGGCCTGCAGGTCGTCGCGGCGCGGGGCGCGGATCACGAACTGGTTGTAGATGTGCCCCGGCACGTCCTGCGGCGGGATGATCGTGCCGTCGAGCCCAGCGGCGGCGAGCAATTGCCGATAGCGATCGGCATTGCGCCGGCGGGCCGCGCTCCAGCCATCCAGGTGCGCGAGCTTCACGCGCAGGACCGCGGCCTGGAGGGCATCCAGCCGGAAATTGCCGCCCACGATCCGGTGGTAGTACTTGGGCTCCATACCATGCACGCGCAGGATCTTCAGCGCCTCGGCGAGCGCGCCGTCCTGAGTCACCACCATGCCGCCGTCGCCGAACCCGCCCATGTTCTTGCTGGGGAAGAACGAGAAGCAGCCCATCAGCCCCGTGCTGCCGGCCACCCTCCCCAGCTCGCCACGGGCACCGATGGCCTGCGCGGCATCCTCGATCACCGGGATGCCGAGTCCCAGCAGCGGCGCAAGCGTCGCGACCCGCCCGTACAGGTGCACCGGCATGATGGCGCGCGTGCGGGGCGTGACCGCAGCCGCGGCCGCGGCCGGATCCATGTTGAAGCTGTCGGCCACGATGTCCACGAACACAGGACGCGCGCCCAGCCGCGCGATCACGCCAGCGGTGGCGAAGGAGGTGGAGGGAGTGGTGATGACCTCGGCGCC
>VEPF01000039.1 GCA_012027055.1 Gemmatimonadota bacterium
TGCGCGCGGCCGCCTCCGGGCCGGGCATTCGGCCCTCGAGCGTGGCGTTCAGGTTGAAGATTCGCTCGAGGAAGGGCACGACCTCGGCGAGCGGGGCGTGTTCCGGCTCTCCGAAATTGAGCAGCAGGACGGCGGTCTTCATGGCCCCGGTTGTCGAAGGTGGTGCCAGCGGGCGCGGTAATTGAATGCTGCCCGCCACCCGGTCAACGGCCTACTCAGCAGATACGCGGCAGCTGCTCGCCCGAGAGCATGTCCACCACGCGCGAGCCGCCAATGCGGCTGCGGGCGAGCACGCGCCCGGGGTGATCGGCGACGACTGCTCCGATGACGGCCGCCTCCGCGCCGAGCGGATCGCGCCGCAGGATGGCGAGCGCTTCCGCGGCGCGCGCGCCGGCCACGATGGCGATCAGCTTGCCCTCGTTGGCCACGTAGAGCGGGTCGAAGCCCAGGATCTCGCAGGCACCGCGCACCTCATCCTGGACCGGCACGGCGGCCTCCTCGATCCGGATGCCCTGCCCCGCCGATTGCGCGATCTCGTTGAGCGCGCTGGCCACGCCGCCGCGGGTGGGATCGCGGAGCACGTGGACGTCGCCGGCGAGCGCCTCGATCAGCGCGGCCGTGAGCCGGTGCAGCGGCGCCGAGTCGGACTGGAGCGTGGTCTCGAACTCCAGACCCGCGCGCAGCGACATGATGGTGATGCCGTGCGTGGCGATCGGGCCACTGATCAGGACGGCGTCTCCGGGGCGGATGCGCGGAGGTGCCACCTCGATGCCCGGTGGGACGCAGCCCACGCCGGTGGTGTTGATGAATATGCCATCCGCCTGGCCGCGCTCCACCACCTTGGTGTCGCCGGTCACGATGCGCACGCCCGCGTGCGCCGCGGCGTCACGCATCGACACGGCGATGCGCCAGAGGTCGGCCATGGGAAAGCCTTCCTCCAGGATGAACGCGGCCGAGAGCGCGACCGGACGGGCGCCGCACATGGCCAAGTCGTTGACCGTGCCGTAGACCGCGAGCGAGCCGATGTCGCCCCCGGGGAAGAAGCGCGGCGTGATCACGTAGGAGTCCGTGCTGAAGGCCAGCCTGCCGTTGGGCAGATCGAGCACCGCACCGTCGTGCAGCCGGGCGAGCTCGGGACTCGGGTAAGCGGCGAGGAAGACGTCGTCCACGAGTTGCTTCGAGAGCTTGCCGCCACCGCCGTGCGCGAGCACGACGGTGGGATAGTCAGCGAGCGGCAGCGGACAGGCGGGCAGGAATACCGGTTTGCTCATGTGGTCCGGGCGTAGTGGAAGTACGCGGCGCAGGCGCCTTCGCTCGAGACCATCGGTGCCCCCAGGGGGTGCTCGGGCGTGCAGCGCGTGCCGAACGCGGGGCAGGCCTCGGGGCGCAGCAGCCCCTGCAGCACTGCCCCCGCGTGGCAGTCGGCCGGTTCGGTCGCGACGATGTCCGCCACCCCGAACCGGTGCAGGGCGTCATAGGCGCGGAACTCGGTGCGCAGCCCCAGCCCGCTGGCGGGGATGGCACCGATGCCCCGCCACTTTCGCTCGGTGACCTCGAAGACCTGCGCGATCAGCTGTCGGGCGGGCAGGTTGCCGTCCGGCTGCACGGCGCGAGCGTACTGGTTCCGCACCCCCACTGCGCCCGCCTCGAGCAGCTCCAGCAGCATGAGGATCCCCTGCAGCAGGTCGAGCGGCTCGAAGCCGGTCACCACGATGGGGACGTGGTAGCGCGCCGCGATCGGCTCGTATTCCCGCAACCCCATTACGGCACAGACGTGCCCGGCCGCCAGGAAGCCCTGCACGCGCGTATCGGGCGTGGCCAGGATGGCCTCCATGGCGGGCGGCACCAGCACGTGCGAAACCAGCAGCGAGAAATTGCGGAGTCCCAGCCGGTGCGCCTGCCACACGGCCATGGCGTTCGCGGGCGCCGTGGTCTCGAAGCCGACCGCGAAGAACACCACCTGCCGCTCCGGCTCCCGCTGCGCGATGCGCACCGCATCGAGCGGCGAATAGACCACGCGCACGTCTGCGCCGGCGGCCTTGACGGCGAGCAGGTCGGTCGTGGATCCGGGCACGCGCAGCATGTCGCCGAAAGACGTGAACGTGACCTCCGGGCGGCGCGCGATGGCGATCGCCCGGTCGATCATCTCGAGAGGGGTGACGCAGACGGGGCAGCCCGGGCCGTGCACGAGCGTGAGCGCGGGGGGCAGCAGGCGGTCGATGCCGGAGCGGACGAGCGTGTGCGTCTGGCCGCCGCAGATCTCCATGATGGACCAGGGGCGCGTGATCGTGCTCGCGATGGCGGCCAGCAACCGCTCCGCGGCCACGGGATCGCGGTACTCGTCCACGAAGCGCATCGGCTACTCGGGCTGGGGCAGGGTCAGCTCGGCGAGCTCGCCCATGCGGTCCAGGTACGCGAAGACCTCCCGGGCCTCCGCCTCAGCCACGCGCGAGATCGCGAAGCCGACGTGCACGATCACGTAGTCACCGACCCCGGCCTCCGGCAGGTACGCGAGACAGACCTCCTTGATGAGCCCGGCGAAGCTGACCCGCCCCATGCGGAGCCCCTCCACCGATTCGGTGATCGAGACGATCTGGCCCGGCACGCCGAGACACATGCCCCTAATCCTCCGCCGCGCGCAGCCGCGCGGCCGCAATCATCACCTGTCCGAGCGCGACGCCACCATCGTTGGGCGGCACCTGCCGGTGCTGCAGCACCTGGAAGCCGCGGCCGCGGAGCACGGCCGCCAGCCGTTCCGTCAGGACGCGATTCTGGAAGCAGCCGCCGGACAGCGCCACGCGAGGCTGACCTACGCGCTCGGCGATCACCAGGCCGGCGTGCACCAGCGCATTGTGGAAGCGCGCGGCGATCCGCCCCCGCTCCACGCCGGCTCGCACGTCGGCGAGCAGGTCGGCCAGCAACGGGCGCCAGTCCAGTACCGCCTGCGGTGCCAGCGGCAGCGGATAGCGCCCGGTCTCCCCGGGCGTGACCGCGAATTCCAGCGCCATGGCCACCTCGCCCTCGAAGCTGGCGTGGTCGCCCAGGTCGAGGAGCGCCGCCACGCCATCGAACAGCCGGCCCGCGCTGCTGCTGAGCGGCGAGTTGAAGCCACCGGCCAGCAGCTGCAGCAGGGCGTGCCGCTTGGGTTCCGGGATGCGGCGCACCACGGGCAGGTCCAGCGTGGCCGCCTCGTCCCCATAGAGCTGGTGCAGCAACGACAGGGCGACACGCGCCGGTTCCACCACGGCGGCGTCGCCGCCCGGCAGGCGGAGCGGGCGGAAATGCGCCACGCGCTCGAAGCCGGCGGCATCGCCCAGCAGGAACTCGCCGCCCCAGATGGTACCGTCGGCGCCCAATCCGGTGCCGTCCCAGATGATGCCCAGCGCCGGACCGGCCTCGCCGTGCTCCGCCAGGCAACTGGCCAGGTGCGCGTGGTGGTGCTGCACGCCGACCAGCACGGGACTCGGCTCCGCCGCCGCGGCGAAGCTGCGCGCCCACTGCGTGGCCGCATAGTCGGGGTGCAGGTCATGCGCGACGGCGGCCGGCCGGACGTCGTAGAACGAGAGCAGGTCCGCGATCACCGTCGCGAACGCGCGCTGGCTCTCGTGCGTTTCGAGGTCACCGATGTGCTGGCTGATGAACACGTCGTGGCCGCGGGCCACGGCGACCGCGTTCTTGAGGTGCGCGCCCACGGCGAGCAGGGGCGGCACCGGCGCCGCCAGGCGGATCGGCCGCGGGGCGTGCCCGCGCGCCCGGCGGAGCAGGCGCACCTCGCCAGCGACGATCCAGGCGACGCTGTCATCGACGTGCCGCTGGATGGGCCGGTCGTGGGTGAGAAAGACATCGGCGATGCCGTGCAGCCGGGCGAGCGCTTCTTCGCCGGCGGTGCAGATCGGCTCATCGCTCAGGTTGCCGCTGGTGGCCACCACGGGCCGACGCACGGCCTCCAGCAGCAGGTGAAGCAGGGGCGCGTAAGGCAGCATGATGCCGAGGTACGGATTGCCCGGCGCGACCCCCGGCACCACGGGCGCGCCCGGGCGGCGGGGGAGCAGCACGATGGGGGCGTCGGCCCCGAGCAGCGCGGCGGTCGCGGCCGCATCCACTTCGGCGATGAGCGCGGCCGCATCCAGGTCCGGCACCATGAGCGCGAAGGCCCGGGTCGGCCGGTGCTTGCGGTCGCGCAGAGTCTGCACCGCGGCCGCGTTGCCGGCATCGCACAGCAACAGGAACCCGCCGATGCCCTTGACGGCCGCGATGCGGCCATCGGCAATGGCCGCGGCCGTGCCCAGCAGAGCGGTGCGATCGTCGCCGTGGGCGACCAACACCCCGCCATCGGGCCCGAGCAGCTGCAGGTGCGGGCCGCACTGCGGACAGGCGTTAGGCTGCGCGTGGAAGCGCCGGTCGCCCGGGTCCTGGTACTCGCCGCGGCACGCCGGACAGAGCACGAAGCCCGCCATGGTGGTGTGTGGGCGGTCGTAGGGGAGTGCCCGGATGATGCTGAAGCGGGGGCCGCAGTGCGTGCAGTTGGTGAACGCGTAGCCGTGCCGGCGGTCGGCCCGATCGTGCAGCTCGCGGCGGCACGCGTCGCAGCTGGCGAGGTCGGGCAGCACCAGGGCGGTGGGCGTGCCACCGGCCGCGCTGGCGCGAATCTCGAATCCCGGCTGCAGCGTGGCTGCGACCCACTCCTCGCCCAGCTCGAGGATGGCGGCATGGGGCGGGGCCTGCGCGCGCAACGCGGCGCGGAACCGGTCCAGCGCCGGCTCGGCCGCCTCCGCCTCGATGACCACGCCCGCGGCATCGTTCTCGATCCAGCCGGCGATCCCCAGCTCCTGCGCCAGGCGAAACACGAACGGACGGAAGCCCACGCCCTGCACGGTGCCGCGCACCTGCAGCCGCAGCCGTTTCAGGGGCGCGGGCACCGCGTCCATCAGTGGGCGACGGCCAGCGCCCGCCGCACCCGGGTGAGCAGCGCCTTCAGCCACTCATCGAAGCCGGCGCCGGTACGGCAGGAGACGCGGATGATGGGGGCTTTGGGGTTCACGAGGCGCACTCCGCGGTCGAACTCGCCATCATCGAAGTCGAACGCGGACACCAGGTCGTACTTGTTGAGCAGCACGACGTCGGCGGTCGCGAAGATGCCGGGA
>VEPF01000449.1:0-2446 GCA_012027055.1 Gemmatimonadota bacterium
GCTTCCGCTACAGGAAGGGTTTGACATGGCGAACGAGATGGGTGGGCGGGGCTGGCCGGTGAAGTGGATCGCGGTCGCGGCCATCGCGGGCGCGCTGGGGGCGCTCGGCGGCGTGGCGCTGCTGACGAACATCATGCAGCGCAAGTCCGAGGCGAGGAACCCGTTCTACCGGGTGGTGGAGCTGAACGACACCATCGTCGACGCGGCGGTCTGGGGCAAGAATTTCCCGCTCCAGTACGACGGCTACCGGCGCACCACCGACATGGTGCGCACGCGCTACGGCGGCAGCGAGGCGCTGCCGCACGTACCGGACACGCTGGACCCGCGCACCACCGTGTCGCAGTCCAAGATTTACGAGGACCCGCGGCTGGTGGAGCTGTGGGCGGGGTACGCGATCTCGAAGGACTTCCGCGAGGAGCGCGGCCACGCCTACATGCTCGAGGACCAGTTCTACACGCAGCGGCAGGTGGTCGCCAAGCAGCCGGGCACGTGCGCGCACTGCCACGCCTCGGTCTATGTGCCGTACAAGCAGCTGGGCGGCGGGGACCTGATCGCCGGCTTCGAGAAGATGAACCAGATGCCGTACTCGGAAGCGAAGCAGTACCTGAAGCATCCGGTCTCGTGCATCGACTGCCACGACCCCAACACCATGCAGCTGCGAGTCACCCGACCGGGATTCCTGGAGGGGATCAAGGTGCTCAAGGCGTCCCAGGGCATCCCCGATTACGACGTGAACCGCGATGCCAGCCGGCAGGAGATGCGTACGTTCGTGTGCGGCCAGTGCCACGTGGAGTACTACTTCAAGGGCCCGGAGAAGCGGCTCACCTATCCCTGGGCGAAGGGGCTGAACGCCGACAGCATCCTGGCCTATTACGAGGCCTCCGGCTTCAAGGACTGGACGCACGCGCGCACCGGCGCGCCTGCGCTCAAGGCGCAGCACCCGGAGTTCGAGATGTACAACCAGGGCATCCACGCACGCTCGGGCGTGGCCTGCGCGGACTGCCACATGCCCTACCTGCGCGAGGGTGCGCTGAAGATCAGCGACCATCACGTGCGCTCGCCGGTATTGAACATCGACAAGGCCTGCCAGACCTGCCACCACTGGTCGGAGGCGGAGCTCAAGGCGCGCGTCGAAACCATCCAGGACCGGACGTTCGCGCTGCGCAACATCACCATGGACGCGCTCATGGACCTGATCGCCGAGCTGGATCCCGCGTTCCACCGCGACAGCACGTCGGCGGACGTGAAGCTCGCCCAGGGCTACCAGCGCAAGTCGCAGTTCCTGCTCGATTTCGTGGAAGCGGAGAACTCGATGGGCTTCCACGCGCCGCAGGAGGCGGCGCGGGTGCTCGGGTACGCGCTGGACTACGCCCGCATGGGGCAGCTCGCGCTGCACGGCGCCCGGCCCGGGCCGGTGCGGCCCGGATTGCCGCCCCGGACCCAGACCGCGGCCGCGGCCGGGAAGGCGGCCAACGACTAGCAACCGGGGCGCGGGCGGCTCGGGCGAAGACCTGCCCGTGGTCGCGGCCTGGCTGCGCCGCGCCCGGCGGGTGGCGGTGCTCACCGGCGCGGGCATCTCGGCGGACAGCGGGCTGCCCACTTTCCGCGGCGCGCAGCACGCGCTCTGGTCCCGCTTCCGGCCGGAATCGCTGGCCACTCCGGAAGCTTTCGCGCACGATCCGGCACTGGTCTGGGCGTGGTACCAGTGGCGCCGGGCGCTGGTCGCGCGCGCCCGTCCGAACCCTGGCCACACCGCGCTGGTCGAGCTCGAGGCGGCCGTGCCCGTCTGCACGCTCATCACGCAGAACGTGGACGGACTGCACCGGGCGGCCGGCTCCCGCAACATCATCGCGCTGCACGGCGAGCTCCTGCGCGACCGCTGCACCGGCTGCGGCCGCGAGTCCCCGTGCACGATCGTTGCATCCCTCGCGGACGCACCCTGCGAGCGCCTGGAACCGGACCGCTGCCCTGCCTGCGGCGCCCGGCTGCGGCCGGCGGTGGTCTGGTTCGGGGAGCCGCTCCCGGAGGGCGCAATGGCCGCGGCCAGCGCCGCGGTCCGCGCCTGCGAGGTGCTGCTGGTGGTCGGGACCTCCGGAGTGGTGTACCCGGCCGCCTCGCTTGCGCCGCTCGCGCGGACGGCCGGGGCGCGCGTGGTCGTGGTCAACCCGGAACCGGCTCCGGACGACGTCGCCCGGCAGCTCACCGGCTCCGCCGCCGACATCCTGCCGGCACTGGTGCGCCGCGCGTTCGCGTGAGCCGCGGATTTGCCGGCCCGGCCCGCGTCCGGACCAACCCAACCCGGCCCGCGCGTGTCTTAACATGATGGACCCGGCGGCTTGCCTGATCGGCCGGCCCGAGGGAGAATAGATGCCGGTAACCGCGCCGCCCGCGCGGGCGAGCACCAGGGGGTAAGCCGTCGTGCCGCTGCACCGCTTTCTCGGAGAGC
>VEPF01000449.1:2456-5140 GCA_012027055.1 Gemmatimonadota bacterium
CTCGGCATCCTGGTCGCGCTGGTGTCCTTCGCCGGGTATGCCGCCCTGCGACGCCGGGATGCCGTCGACATCGCTACCGTGCTCTCCGTGGCCGTACTGCCGCTCGAGGTCGCTGCCGACAGCACCTACGCCGACGCGCTCACCGAAGAGCTGATCCGGCGCCTCAGCCGCGAGGGCGAGTTGGAGGTGACCGCGCGGACGTCGGCATTCCGCTTCAAGGGCGCGGCCGATTCACCGGAACAGGTGGCCCGGCAGCTCGGCGTACAGGCCCTGCTGGCCGGCTCGGTGCGGCGCGACGGGGATGTGTACGTGGTCAGCATCGAGCTGGTGGACGGGCGGACGGGTGGGGTGCTCTGGTCTCCCGAGGCCTACCGGGTAGCCATCGCCGACGCGCTCCAGGTACAGGACCGGATCGCGCAGGATCTGCTCGCGCAGTTGCAGGTCGGGCGGACAGCCAGCCCGGCGAGGAGCAGTACGGGCACGGAGAGTCAGCTGGCCGCCAACCTGTACACGCTGGGCCTGGAGCGGTTGAACCGGCGCACGGACCGGGACCTGCGCGAGGCGCTCAGCTACTTCCAGCGCGCCACCGAGGCGGACAGCAACTACGCGGAGGCGTTCGCCGGCCTGGCGCAGACCTACGCGCTGCTGCCCACGGTGGGCGACTTCGATCCCACCGAGGCGTTCACGCGCGGCATGACATCGGCGAGCATGGCCATCAGCCTGGAGCCGATGCTGGGCGAAGCCCACGCGGCGGTCGGTCAGCTGGTGCAGAACTACGACTGGCAGCCTTCCGCAGCGCTGCGGTCCTACGAGCGCGCCATCGAGTTCAGCCCGAGCAGCGCCTCCGCCCACCAGTGGTACGCGGAAGCACTGCTGGTGCTCGGGCGCGTGGCCGAGGCCGAGCAGGAGATCAACGCCGCCATCAAGCTCGACCCGCTCTCGCCCTCCGCCATGAACACGCAGGCACAGGTGCAAGTGGCCAGGGGCGCAACGGACCCGGCGCTCATGAAGGTGCAGTACGAGCAGGCCATCGGCACCCTGCTCAACGAGACCAGCCTCTTCCCCGACTACCGTCCCGGGCACATGACCCTGGCGCTCACGGCCGCGCTCGCGCAGCGCTGGCCGGAGCTGCGCAGTGGCCTTAAGGCGTACGCCGGCACTGATGCCCGACTGGCCGCGCAACTCGCCATCGTGGCCGCTGGCGTGGAGCGGCCGGGACGGCGCCAGGCCGCGCGACAGGCACTGGCCGCGCTCGAGCCGCCGCTCGGCAGCAGCACCACCGCGCTGTGGTATGCCGCGCTCCAGGACCTGCCCGCCGCCCGGGCCGCGCTCGAGCGCGCCTTCCAGCACCGGGCCGATCCAACCTTCCCCTACAAGCTGGTGCACCCGCTCCTGCGCGAGCTGCACCGGGATTCGGCCTACCAGGCCATAGTCGCGGATGTGGGAGTGAAGCCGCAGGCCTGAGCCACTCGCGCCAGCGCGGGCGTGGGGCGTGCTCGAAGGTGGACGCGCAGGCCGGCGACCCGGCCGGCCGCGTCAGGGAGTGCCGCGGTCGAAATGCCGGTAGACCGTGCGGGACACGTTGCGGAGCAGCACGTACCCCGAATTGTCGGCGCCCCAGCTCTCGTCCCGCTGGTTCCGGGTGATGACCGCGAGCACGTACGGCCCGCTCGGGCTCTCCACCAGCAGCACCTCGGAGCGCGAGCGGTTCACGGCGCCCTGCTTGCTGGCTGCCCCGACCCAGGGCGGAATCGCCGAGAGCGCTTCCTCGCTCCAGTAGCTGCCCTTCATGAGCCGGTACATCGCGGCCGACGCTTCCGGTGAGACCGCGCGACCCTCCCGCACCAGCACCAGCAGCTCCGCGATCTCCCGGGGCGTGGTCATGCCCCAGCCCCAGCGCCGCCAGATCTCCCGCCGCGCCGGCAGCCGCGAGTTGTCCCGGGTGACCTGGAAGCCGTTGCGCTCGAGCCACGCGTTGGCCGTGTCCGCGCCCCCGATCAGCGCCTGGATCCACACGCTCGCGGTGTTGTCGCTGGTGGACATCATGAGGAAAGCCAGCTTCCGGAGCGGCACTTTCTCGCCCCACCGAAGCTGCGCCACGATGTCCTCGCCATCACTCTGGAGGACGCTGGAATCGCTCAGCGCGTACAGCGAATCGAGGTGCAGCGCGCCCGCGGCCGCGCGCTCGTAAAGCGCGCACAGCAACGGCAGCTTGATCATGCTCGCCGTCGGGAACGTGTCATCGGCCGCGAGCGCCACGGTCTGGCCGCTGGCCAGGTGCCGGACGTAGATGCCCACATCTCCCTCGAACCCGGCCACCAGCGCGCGCAGCGAGCGCTCGAGCGAGTCGGCCGGCGGCAGCGGCGCGCGCCCGGCCGCGCGGGGGGCGCACCCGCCCGCCGCGAGCGCGAGCAGCACTGCGAGCGCGCGGATGGTGCCCCGCAGGGTCGCGCGCCGGTGCGCCGCGTCAATGGCGGACGTGGTCCGCCGCAGCAGCAGGATGGTCAGTACCGGCAGGACCACGATGGCGAGCAGCAGGGTGGCCTGCAGCGCGGCGGCCGACGAGAGCCCGCGCGCCGCTTGCCAGCTGCCCCACTGGATGGCGCTGAACACGAGCAGGAGGATCAGGTTCATGCCGTAGACGTAGCTCTGCAACAGGTCGAGGATCGGTTGCCGCTCGGAGC
>VEPF01000315.1 GCA_012027055.1 Gemmatimonadota bacterium
GGCCATGGTGAACCTGTTCGGCGAGCTGCACGGCATCCGCGGCCTCCGGCCCGCGGCCCCGTATCGACGGCAAGCTGGATGACGCGGCCTGGCGGGAGGGCGAGTGGGGCGGCGGCTTCGAGGAGCAGAAGCCTCGCCTGGGCGCCGTGCCGCCCTACCCCACCGATTTCAAGATCCGCTACGACGACGACGCGCTCTACGTGGCCATCCGCTGCTGGGACTACGAGCCCGAAAAGATCCAGCGGCAGGTCGCGCGGCGGGACGGGTTCGCGGGTGACATCGTCGGCATTGCCCTGGACACCTACCACGACCTGCTGACGGCCTACGAGTTCAACCTGACCGCGGCCGGCGCGAAGATCGACCTGCTCCACAAGGGCAACAAGGAGTGGGACACCACCTGGGACGCGGTGTGGGAGGGGAAGACCGCCGTGGAGGACTCGGCGTGGACGGCCGAGTACCGCATCCCGCTGAGCCAGCTCCGCTTCCGCAAGGCCGAGGAGCAGGTGTGGGGCATCTTCCTCTGGCGGCAGCTCGACCGGCTCCAGGAGGAGAGCCACTTCCAGCTGATCCCGCAGGAAGCGCCGGCCATGGTGAACCTGTTCGGCGAGCTGCACGGCATCCGCGGCCTCCGGCCCGCGCGCCGCATCGAGCTGCTCCCCTACACGCTGCTCCGCGCCAGCCGCTTCGACGCGCAGGAGGGGAACCCGTTCGCGACCGGGCACCGCGAGAGTGCGGGCGTGGGCCTCGACGCCAAGGTCGGCCTGTCGTCCAGCTTCACGGTGGACCTGACCGTGAACCCGGACTTCGGCCAGGTCGAGGCGGACCCGTCCGTCATGAACCTCACGGCGTTCGAGACCTTCTACCAGGAGAAGCGGCCCTTCTTCCTGGAGGGCAGCAACATCCTCTCCTATCCGCTCGGCTCGGACCGACTGTTCCACTCGCGGCGCATCGGCAGCACCCCGAAATACGCGCCGAGCCTGGGCGCGGACGAGTACGCCCGCGTGCCCGAGACCATTTCCATCCTGAGCGCCGCCAAGCTCACCGGCAAACCGCAGCGTGGGCTCTCCGTCGGCATCCTGCAGAGCGTCACGCAGAAGGAAATGGCGACGCTGCAGACCGCGGACGGCCGGCACCAGCTGGCTGTCGAGCCGCTCACCAGCTTCACGGTGGGCCGGGTGCAGCAGGAGTACCGCGGCGGCAACACCATCCTGGGCGCCATGGTCACCTCGGTGGACCGGGGCATCGATGACCCGCAGCTCGAGTTCCTGGCCGGCGGCGCGCGCACCGGCGGCGTGGACTTCAAGCACCAGTGGCAGAAGAAGACCTACTACGTCGAGGCCAAGGCGGTCGCGCGCGCCGTGCGCGGCGCCGCCCAGGCCATCACCCGCCTGCCGCGGAACGGCGTGCACCGCAACCAGCGCCCCGAAGCCGACTCCCAGGGCGTGGACACCACGCGCACCCGGCTCTCCGGCTACGGCGGCTCGCTCGAGGCCGGCCGCATGGGCAATGGGCGCTGGCGCTACACCGGCTCGTTCGCCTGGCAGTCGCCCGGCCTCGAGCTGAACGACGCCGGCTACCTCCGCGTTGCCGACGCGCTCCGCCAGGGCACCTCGCTCGGCTACGTCGTCAACGACCCGAGCCGCTGGTTCCGCAGCTGGTCACTGGCGTTCCAGCAGGCCAACGCGTGGAGCTTCGGCGGGGAGCGGACGCAGACCACGGGCGGGCTCGAGCGGGCCACGCAGCTCAGCAACCTCTGGCGCGTGAACGTCAGCGCGGCGCACACCTGGAGCGCGCTCGACACCCGCCTGCTGCGCGGCGGCCCCGCGCTCAGGGTGCCGGGCGGCTCCGAGGCCTCGCTGACCATCCGGAGCGACACCCGCCGGGCGCTCCGGGCGAGCCTCACCGGCAAGAGCTACCGCTCGGATGAAGGCCTGTCCCGGGAGCAGAGCATCACGCCGGATGTCACCTGGCGCGTGAGCCCCGCGCTCAACCTCTCCGGGAGCCTGCGCTACACCGCGACGGACAACGACCTGCAGTATGTCGCCGCGCCGTCGCTGGCTGGAGTGCCGCGCTTCGTGCTCGGCCGCGTGGACCAGCAGACCGCCCAGCTCACGTTCCGCGTGAGCTACAGCCCGCGCCCCGACATCTCGGTCCAGTACTACGGCCCGCCGTTCATTTCCTCGGGCGAGTTCAGCCGCTTCAAGGTCATCACGGAGCCCCGCGCCGAGCCGTACGATGACCGCTTCCACACCTTCACGAACGCCGTGCTCGACCCGCAGTCCGGCACCTACGGCCTGGACGAGACCGGCGATGGGCATGCCGATTACACCATCAGGAACCCGGACTTCACCTTCCGCGAGTTCCGCTCCACCCAGCTGTTCCGGAGGGAGAACCGGCCGGGATCTAACCACTACCAGGTCAGGTCCCAGTCACGGGCCGGCACGGGGGCCGATGGCAACTTCGGCTTCCACGACGATTTCGGAGAGCTCTTCCACGTCCACCCCTACAACGTCCTGGCCATCAAGCTGAGCCACTGGCTGTCGCTCTGACTCAGACCGATACCGCGGCTTCGTTGAGCCGCGCATCGGTGCTGAGCAGGACCACTTCCCCCAGGTGCCGGCGCGCCAGCAGGTAGGTGGCGAGGTGGAGCGCGTCGAGCGTGCGGAGCGCCCGGCCTGGTGCGACCTGGGCAGCCAGCTCGCACACGCCGCGCGTGAGCTCCCAGATCGTACAGCGCGCCCAGATCGCGTCCAGCTCGCGACCCGCGTCCGCGAGCTGCGCCTCGGCCACTCCCTCCAGCCGCAGCCGCAGCAGCGCCCGCGCGGCCTCCACGAGCGCCAGGCGCGAGGTGACAAGGAAACGCGCCTCGCCGATCTGCCGGTCGACATCGGGAGAAGTGCCGCTCTCCAGTACCGCCCGCAGCACTGCCGAGCTGTCCAGGTAGACGACGTCGCTCACGCCGGCCCCCGCTCCGCGCGCAGCTCGTCCAGGATCCGCTGCGCCGTTCCGCCTGGCAACCCGATCCCCGTGGGCCGCCAGACCCATTTCCCCCTGGCCAACCGCGGCGCCTGGACATCGCCGCGCTCGATCAATGCTTCCAGCGCGGCCGCAAGCTCGTCCGCCGGGGCCGGCGCCGCCGCGCGCGGCGGCCGCAGCTCCGCCACCACCTGGTCCCGATCCGTCACCAGGTACACCTCGCCCCGCCGCACCTCGCGGAGATACTCGGAGAGCCGAGCCTTCAGTTGCTTCACGCCAACGACCCGCATGATTTTAAGGTAGTCACCGGTGATCACCACCACAACCGGTCCGATGGTGCAGGTCCTTGCATAGCTAGATCAGCCAGGTCCCCGCGTTACACCTGGACGTATGCGGACTACGCGCGCCTCCCGAACGACGGCAACCGCTCCGAGGTCATCGACGGCGAGGTACTGGTGACGCCCTCACCCTCGCCGCACCACCAGCACGTGCTGCTCACGCTTACCATGGCGCTGCGCAAGTACGTCGCAGACCACGGCCTCGGCGTGGTGCTGTTCGGCGTGGACGTGCTATTCGTGAGCGGCCAGTACCTGCGCCCCGACCTGGTGTTCGTACCGGAATCGGCGCGGGCGGGGATCAGCAACCGTGGCATCGAGCTGGCGCCCGGGCTCATCGTCGAGGTGCTGTCGCCCGGCAGTGCGCGGATCGACCGGGTGAAGAAGCCGCGCCGTTACGGGGACTTCGGCGTG
This sequence comes from Gemmatimonadota bacterium, assembly GCA_012027055.1. GTDB lineage: Bacteria > Gemmatimonadota > Gemmatimonadetes > Longimicrobiales > RSA9 > VEPF01. The sequence continues at coordinate 3,726 of VEPF01000315.1, forward strand.
CCGGAGTACCGGGTGGCGGATCCGAAGGAGCGCGTGGTGTGGGTATGGCGTTTCGCGCAGGGTGCGCGCGAGCCGGAGCGCGTGACAGAAAGAGTGGAGTGGCGCCCCTCACCGGACGTGCCGCCGCTCGAGCTCGAGATCGGCGAGGTGTTCCGGCCGATGTGAGCCGTCGGCCGTTTCGGCTGCCGCATCTATCCCGAGAACAGCTCCGCGAGCGGCAGCCGGAAACCGGGGAGAACCGTGCCGCCATCGAGCGCGTCGGGCGGCTGGAGCGACGTCGTCTGCTCCCCCGGTTCGTGCACCGTCACCCGCCGACGGGCAGCGTCCACCACCCACACCAGCCGACAGCCGGCCGCCAGGTAATCCGCCACCTTCTCCCGCATTTCGCCGGCGCGATTCGACGGGGAGAGGATCTCGACGGCCAGGTCGGGCGCGCCCTCGAGCAGCCCCCACGGCACCGATCCGCGCCTGATCCGCTGCGCCGACACGAAGCTCAGGTCCGGTACCCGGATCGTAGCTGCCGCCCGATTCAGCACGTATCCCGTATCGCCCAGCACGCTACCCAGTCCGTGCACCAGCGCCTGTTGGTGCAGTGCCGCACCCAGGACGATGAGGACCTGCCCGTGCCTGCCGCCCGGGCGGGGCTCGCGTACGACCTGGCCGCGCACCAGCTCGAGGCGGTACTCGTTCTCCTCGGGGAGTCGGAGGAACTTCTCGACAGGCGTGCGCGGCTGGCGCGTATGGCGTGCGGGCTTGCTCATGAGGCGAGGTTAACGCCGCGCGAGGCCGCCGGCCATAGCTGGTTGCGCCAGGCCGCCGATCGAGTATCGTGGCGAACAATCGGGCGCATGACAGCCCTCGAACCGGGAGCCTCGGATGAGAAAGCTCAGCATCATCGAACACATCTCGCTGGACGGCGTGATCCAGGTCTCCGGCGAGGACGGGGACTTCCCCTACGGCGACTGGACCGCGCCCTATCGGACGCCGGCGGGACGGGACGCCATGCTCGCCGCGTACGGCGAGAGGTTCGATCTGCTGCTCGGCCGGCGCACCTACGACGCCTGGTCTGGTTTCTGGCCCGGGGCGCCGAGCAGTCCGATGGCGGACCGCCTGAACGCGGCCACGAAATACGTCGCTACCCACCGTCCGGAGTGTCTCGCATGGGGTCCGTTCGAGGGCATTGGGCCCGACATCGTCCAGGACGTTCGCCGGGTGAAGGCGCAGGACGGCGCGGACCTCGTCCTCTCGGGCAGCGCCACGCTGACATCGGCGGTGCTCGCGCACGGGCTCGCGGATGAAGTCGTGCTGGTGGTCTATCCGGTCCTGCTGGGCGCGGGGAAGCGCTTCTTCGCGGGGGGGGCGCCGGCGCGCGGGTTGGGGCTCGGC
>VEPF01000209.1 GCA_012027055.1 Gemmatimonadota bacterium
CCAGGATGCTTCGCCAGGAACGTAGTGACCGCGTTCGCCAGGGACGCGTCCCACAGGCTCTGCGCCTGCAAGCCGTTCTCCATGAAGGAAGCCATGTGTGACGGGCGGGTGGCGGCCGGCGGCATCTGGCGCGGCGGCGCGGCCTGCGAGTCGGGCGCGGCCGGCGCGGCCGGTCCGCCGGGCGGCGTGCACTGCGGCGTCATGGGCATGCTCGCCATGAGCGATGTCCATGCCTGCCGGTATGCCTCGCTCGGCTGCGGCCACGGGAGCGGCGGCAGATAGGCGCGCGCCGCCTCGGGCAGCTGGTTCAGCGCATCGCGGCCGAGCCGGCTCACGCGATTCACGTAGCGCCGCGGCGCGTTCGCCGCGATCACCGGGATGCCGGCCGACTTCGCCAGCTCTACCATCGGGTGGTAGTCGGTCTGGTAGTACTCCCACGGCCGGGCATCAGCGCGGAACTGCGCTTCCGTGATCAGACCCTGTAGGTACTCGTCCACCACCTGCTGCACATCCCGCTCGAACATCTCCAGCGACAGCGCCATCGGCCGCGCGCTCGCGGTATTGCCCTCCGGCCGTACAGCCGCGAGCGCGCCCCGCACCAGCTCCGCTTCGACGTAGTGGCCGATGGGGTCGGTGTGCGCCTCGCCGATCAGCACCACGTCCATACCGGACAGCGCCTTGATGATATCCGCCAGGGAAGCCGGCTCGCCGGTCCCGGTGTACACCCGGAAATGCTGCGGGTAGTCCGGCGCCTGGGCACTCGCCGGCCCGGGTCCGAGCAGCAGCGCCGCCAGCACGCCCGCGGTCACCATCGTCCGCACCATCTCCATCACCTCGCTCGGGATTGACGTGAGTCGCACCTGCGCCCCGGGACACGGGGCCCGGCACCCGCCGGCCTGACGGCGGCCCGGGAATATGACTGCCGGCAGCGCGCCGCGCACCTGCGGCCGCCGCAACCGCCAACGCTGGCGTACTCGCGAGACCCGTCCGGGTTCCCGTCCGCGCCCGGGCGGCGCGGTTCGGGAATTGCCTCGGTGGGGCAGACGTCAGCTCTCGCCGGCAGGCTCCAGCGCGGTCACCATCAGCTTGCTCCAGAAGGGTGGGAACCCGCGCTTGATGTAGCGCACCCGCACGCGCTGGCCCTCCCCCAGGTCGCGGCCCATGACCACGTTCAGGCTGGCGCCGACCCGCTGGCCGCCGTCCAGCTCGACATCGAACAGGTACGCCTCCGCGATCGGGATGCGCGTGGGTGTCTGGAACCCACGATTGGCGCCGGAGATGGACACCACCGTCTCGCCTTCCGGCTTGTGGTACTTCGCCAGGATCCGCCCCATGGCAGTCTGCTCGGGCACCGGCCGGATGAAGCCGTACCACATCGCGGCCGCGAACCCGAGCAGGATCACGATGGCTGCGGGCTTCACCAGTTCCATGATGACCTCCCTGGCCTGTTGTTCAGCCTTCCTTGGCCTGCTTCTCGCGCATCAGCGCGGAGGCGGTACCCTGCAGCGTGTTGCCCCCCGCCTCGCGGTCGTACTGCTCCCACCGGAGCAGGTCGGATTCATCGCCGTACTCGGCGAGGCAGACCGGAAGGGTTTCCGAGAGTTCGTGCGAAAGCGGGGTGGTTTCCGCGGCGCGCTCCCAGTGGCGGATCGCATCGCGCGGACGCCCGGCGGCGTAGTGGCGAGCGATCGCGTCCTGCACGTACGGGTCCGGGTCATCGCTATACTGAGCGACCAGCGTTGCCCGCTCGTCTGGATACGCGAACAGCAGGTGCTGAAAGGCGTCGCCGCGGCACAGCATCTCGGGCTGCCCGATCATGAACTCCGCCATCTTCTTCAGGGGCGGATATGCCGGTGCCACCGCCAGCAGCCGCCAGCTGACCCGGAAGAGCAGACCGTCGAAGACCGGCTGGTTGCCGACCGCCAGCATCGCTTCGTACAGCGCCTTCGAGTCGGCCGGCGTGAGCCGGTACTCGCCGTGCCGCTCCCTGATGACGACGTGCGACAGCCGGTCCCGTCGCCTGGTGCCGTCGGGTTCACCCAACGCTTTGATTACTGGTGATTCGTCGGTCATCAGGCACCTGTGTCGAGCGGAATGTGGTTCTCCTTGAAGTCGCTCGTCTTCCGCTGGTTGTGCTGGTCATCGTAGGGGTCGTAGACGCCCGGTGTGAAGGACTGGTTGTACTTGTCCGCGACGTCCTCGTTGCTGCTGCCGGGCGGCACCACGTTGTCACCTTTCTTGAAGCTGCCATCCTTCGCGTCGAACGGGTAGGTAGCGTTGTCGCGGCGCGCCTGGTCGTCGGGGATGTGCTCCAGGTGCGCGTGGCCCGGGTCCCCTGCGAACGGCTCGGGCTTGTTGGGATCCCGCGGCGGGGGCGGATTGTGCCCATGCTCGTCCATGCGCACCGCCTCGTAGCTCCCATCCGCGTTCTTGCGCATCCAGATCTCGCTGCCGCCAGTGGGGTCCGTGCGGGTGCGGCTGGTAGGGTTTCCATCCGCATCCACGCCGGGAATCTGGCCGGTCTTTTCGCCCTTGGTCTGCTCGAACCCGCGTTCCCGCAGGATGGCGCGCACCTCTTCCGGCGTCTTGCCTTTCAACTCGGGCATGTCGTCGAACGCCTTGTTCTTTCCACCCTTGATGTCTCGCTCCCCCGGCTCCAGCTCACGCGGATTCGCCAGCTCTTCGTCCGACTTGTCATCCTTGTCCTTCGGTTTCTTCGGGTCATCTCCACACGCCAGGCCGCGCACGTCCACGCGCGTCAGCGGCCGCGGCGTGTACGCGTACAGGTTGAGCCCCCCCACGATCCCGGTCGGATCGCTCTGCAGGTAGCGGCCCAGCTCGGGACTGTAATAGCGGAAGCGGTTGTAGTGCAGCCCGGTCTGCGGGTCGAGCAGATGCCCGGGGAACCGCAGGTCGTAATCGATGCTGCTCTCCGGCGCCACGCGCGCGCTGCCGTACGGTCGCAGCACCGCCTGCCACACCGGTTCGCCGCGGTCGTTTTCGATGCGGACGGGCGCGCCCACCTGATCCGCGAAGACGTAGTAGCGCGTCCCGCTGGCCGGAGTCGCGTCCGGCTGCGGGTACTCGAAGAAGCAGCACGGTGCCAGCGCGAGCGGGTCCGCGAATACCCAGATGCGGGTGCGACGGCCGTCGCGGATTTCCGCCAGCAGCCGGTCGCCCTCCCAGTAGTACTCGACCAGCTCCGCCGGTCCGGTGGTCGGTTGCCAGCGGCGAGCTACGCGCCGGCCGATGGCATCGTACTCGAACGCCATGCGCCCGTGCGGCGTGGCGCACGCCACCAGCATGTCGTTCGCGTCGTACTCGTACTCGGTCTCGCCATTCGGACCATCGCGCCCCGCAACGTGATCGCGGTCGTCGTAGCGGAAGGTCTCGCCGTTGGCGCGCGTGAGCCGGTTGCCCGGCGCCACCCGCACCCGTCGCAGCTCCGGACCGGCAATCAGGTTGCCGGCGACGTCGTACTCGTAACTTTCGCTGCCGTGCTCCGGCGCCTGCTCACTCGTCAGGCGATGGCTCGCGTCGAACGTGAAGCGCCGCGGCCCCCGGCGGGAGTCATCGGCCTCGAGCAGATCACCTTCTCCGGAGTACCGGTACGTGCGGACCCAGCCGGCCTCGCCCCGCCGCCCGCGCGTCACCTGGCGGACCACGCAACGGCCGACCGAGTCGTACTGCGAGAATTCCCGGACGCCGTTCGCGTGCTCCCGCTCCACCAGGCCCGGCCCGAGCTGCCGGATCTGGTGCCGGCCGCCCAGCGGGTCCTGGACGGTCAGACGCTGCAGCCCGTCGCGCAGATAGCGGATCCGGAATCGCCCGAAGATCACCGCCTCGGCAATGCGGCCCTGACGCCAGGTGTATTCCGCGCCCTTGCCGTCGCGCTTCTCGGCGAGCACGCGTCCGAACTCGTCGCGCGCGACCGCGGTTTCCGAGCGGAGCGTCGCGTGCCGGACCCGCCGGCCGGCCTCGTCGTAGCCGAAGGAATGCGTGTCGCCGCTGGCCAGGTGGCGCGCCAGCTTCTGGTTGCCCGGCCCGATCTCGAAGCTGGCCAGCAGCCGGCCATCGCCGGCGTACTTCGCCACCAGGTTGCCGGCCGCGTCCCGCTCGTACCGCTCGCGCACGCGACCGTGCCGGCGCACTTCCGCGAGCCGGTCCGCCAGGTCCCACTGGTACTCGCTGACGTTCCCGCCCGCATCCATCACCAGGGCGAGCTGCTCGCTGGCCGTGTACTCGTACCGGATCAGCCCGCCGGCCGGCTCGAACTCGCGGGCCCGCAGGTTCCACGATGAGTGCTCGTAGGTGTACACCGAGCCGGTGCTGTCGCGGAACTGGTGCACGCAGCCGCCCGCATCGTACAGCCAGTGCCGGGTGCCGCCCTCCGGACGCTGCTCCTCCAGCAGCACTCCGAGTTCGTCGTGCCGGTACGCGGTTGGGTGCTACGCGGTCCAGATCACCGCCCGCACCTCCTCCGGCACCCGCAGACGCGCGAGCGCGGATGGCGTGGGCAGCTGGATCGGCGCGCGGGTCAGCAGGTCGCCGTAATCGAATTCGATCGGCCGTGCCGCGATGCGGTGCTCCTCCTCGGTCGCGGGCCCGGGTGATGGCTCGATGGCGGCCACGGCCCCGGCGCGATCGTAGACGTAACGGCTGGCATTGCCCAGGGCGTCCAGCTCCTGCCGCAGCATCCCGGTCTCGTCGTGGACGAACTGCCGGGCCGCGCCGTACGGGCCGATGATCGCGACCAGCTGCCCGTCCTCCTGGCGGTAGGTCCAGCGCCCGCCATCATCGCGCGTGACGAAGGTGAGCCCGTCCTCCAGCCGGTACTCGAGCTTGACGTGGTGCAGCCCGTCCTGCCCCCAGCTCTCCACGCATCGGCCCTCGGCATCGTACGCGTAGAAGAAGCTGTAGCCGCTCCGGTCGGCCTGCATGATGCGCCGGTTCGCCGCGTCGTAGGCAAACGCGAACTCGTTGCCGTACGCGTCGCGCCCGGCGACCAGGTTGCCGAGTTGATCGTACTGGTACTGCATGAGCACGCGGGCCGGCACGCCCGGCCCGCGTGCTCATGCAGTACCAGTACGAT
>VEPF01000451.1 GCA_012027055.1 Gemmatimonadota bacterium
GTGCACGCGGCAGAGCGCGCCGCGCTGCGGCTGACCGCGCTTCGCGAAGGCCGCGAACGAATGGGTTCCCAGCAGCTTCGTCGCGGCTTGCTCGAGCAGGTCGGTGCGCAGCGGCAGGAGCAGCGGCCAGCACCAGCGTCGCAGGAAAGGCGAAGCCGCGGAATCCGCCAGGCCCACCCGGTAGGTATACCCCCTGGCCACGGCATCGTAGCGGGCATGGAAACGCGCCGGCGCCGGACTCGCCGCCGCTACCCAGATGTCCCGGGGCATTACCGCGTTGAGCGCCTTGCGCAGCGCAGCCGCCGTCCACTTGTCCGGAACCAGCGTGACCACGACCTGCCCGGTCGCGTGCACGCCGCTGTCGGTGCGCCCGGCCGCGATCGCGCTCGCTGGCCGGGCAGTCAGCAGGCTGAGCGCGGCCTCGAGGTCGCCCTGCACCGTGCGTTTGCCCGGCTGCGCCTGCCAGCCCGCGAACCCGCTGCCGTCGTAGTGCAGCGTCAGTCGGATCTTGCGCTCGGGCACGGCAGCCGGATCGTCCACGGCAGGCAAGCTACGCGCGCGTGTAGGAGTGTCAAGCGACGTCGTGCCGGCACGGCACCGCGCGCTCACGCGCCGCGCGCTGCCGCTACGACGGGAACCGCTCCAGCACCGCGAGCACGTAGTCGATGTCCGCCTCGGTGTGGTCCGCGTTGATCTGGAACCGGATCTCGTCATCGCCCCGCGGCACGACCGGGTAGGCCAGCCCGGTGGCCAGTACCCCGTGGTCCCGCAGGTGCCGGACCAACGCCCGGGTCTGCTGCGTGTCGCGCACCACCAGCGGCGTCACCGGATGCTCGCCCGGGATGGTCTCGAAGCCTAGCTTCACGAGCCCCTGCTCGAACCGGCGCTGCAGTCCGCGCAGCCGCGCCAGCAGCTCGCGCCCGGCCGCCGAGTCCAGCAGTTCCAGCGCACGCAGCGCCGCGTTGGCTTCGCCCGGCGTGATCGGGTTCGAGTAGATGTACATCTGCGAGCTCTCGCGCAGGAACCGGATCACGGCCGCCGCGGATGTGACGTAACCGCCGTTCACGCCGAACGCCTTGCCGAGCGTGCCCACCAGGATGTCGCAGGGCGGCGCTCCGGTGTGTTCCTCGGTGCCGCGGCCAGTCCGACCGAACGCGCCCACGCCGTGCGAGTCGTCGACCAGTACGATCACGTTCTCGCTGAAGTCCGCGTCGTGCCGGCGGCAGATCTCCAGCAGTTCGGGCAGCGGCGCGTGGTCCCCGCGCATGCTGAAGATGCCATCCGTGATCACCAGCGCCCGGTCGCCCTTGCCCCGCACACTGCCGAGCGCGCGCTCCAGGTCGGCCATGTCGTTGTGCCGGTACACGGCCTTCTCGGCCGGACGCGCCAGCCGCATGGCGTTGATGATGCAGTTGTGGTTCAGTTCATCGCTCACCAGCACCGTGCGCTCGGTGGTGAGCGGCGTGACCACGCTCACCATGGTAGCGTAGGCGGAACTGAAAACCATGGCCGCCGCGCGGCCGTGGAACTGCGCCAGCCGCTGCTCCAGGGCCACGTGCGGTTCGTACGTGCCGCTGATGAAGCGAACCGCGCCCGGTCCGGCGCCATACTGCCGCGCCGCCGCCTCCTCGGCCGCCACCACCTCCGGGCGCAGCCCCATGCCCAGGTAGGAGTTCGAGTTCATGCGGATGAACTCGCGCTCGCCCTCTCCCCGGAGCCGGAACCGGGGACCCCGCTCGCCCTGCGGCGGCACTACGCCCACCACCACCGCTTCCTCGCCCTTCGCCGTGCCCTTTTCCTCCAGGCCGGCCACGTGCTGCGCGAGTACGTGCGCGATCCTATCGAGCGGCATCGGCCCCGCCTTTCACCGTGACTGCGAGTTTCTCGCCCAGCTTCTCGAGCATGTCCGCGACCAGCGCCGGCAGGTCGTAACGCGGCGCCCAGCCCCATTCCTCGCGGGCCGCGCTGTCATCCAGGCGCCGCGGCCACGAGTCCGCGATCGCCTGGCGCATGGGATCCACCCGGTAGTGCAGCCGGAACTCGGGCAGGTGCTTCCGGATCGCCGCGGCCAGCTGGGCGGGGGTGAACTGCATGGCCGCAATGTTGAAGGCGTTGCGGTGGCGCAGCTGCCCGGCGTCGGCCTCCATCAGCTCGATGGTCCCGCGAATCGCGTCCGGCATGTACATCATGTCCAGCTGCGTGCCCTCGCCCAGGAAGCAGGTGTACTCCCCTTCCCGCAGAGCGTGGTAGAAAATGTCCACTGCGTAGTCGGTCGTGCCGCCGCCCGGCGGGGCCACGTAGGAGATCAGGCCGGGGTAGCGCACGCCGCGGGTGTCCACCCCGAACCGTTGATGGTAGTAATCCGCCAGCAGCTCCCCCGCCACCTTGGTCACGCCGTACATGCTGGTCGGCCGCTGGATCGTGTCCTGTGGTGTCGCCGGCTCGCGCGGAGTGTCGGGCCCGAACGCGGCGATCGAGCTGGGCGTGAACAGCGCGGCCCTGCGCTCGCGCGCGAGCTCGAGCACGTTGATCAGCCCGGTCATGTTCACCTGGTAGGCCTGCAGCGGCTGCTGCTCCGCGCGCGCGGACAGGATCGCGGCCAGGTGGTAGAAGGTGTTCGCACCGTGCGCCGCGGCCACCCGGCCGAGCGCCGCCGGGTCGGTGCAATCGAGCTGCACGTACGGCTCTAGCTCCGGCACCGGGGGCTTGAGATCGGAGGCGAGCACGTTGCCGTGGCCGTACCGCGCACGCAGCGCCGGCGCCGGCTCCGTGCCCGCCTGCCCGGCGGCACCCGTCACCAGACTCCGTTTCGTGTGGCGGCTCCGATCTGCCGGTCGCCGCGGCCGCCCCGACCCCGTTGCGGCTGGTTCCGGGTAGCATAAGCCGGTGGGCATCCGATGCAAGCACCCTTGCCGAACGATCCGGCGCAGGGTACGCCTTACCTATGACGAACTCGCAGGGGAACGACACGGAACCGGTCGTCCCGCCGCTCCCGGACCTGCTGCGCAAGCTCGGACGAGGCGAGACGCTCGCCATCGACGAGGCGGAGACCGCCTTCGCCGAGGTGATGCACGGACGGACCACGCCCGTGCAGGTGGCAGCCCTCCTGATGGCGCTCCGCACCCGCCGGGAAACCGCTGCGGAGGTGGCCGGCGGCGTGCGCGCGCTCCGTGGCGCCATGATCCGGGTCCCGGCCGAGCGCGCGGATCAGCTGGTCGATACCTGCGGTACCGGTGGCGGCGCCTTCACCACCTTCAACATCTCCACCGCGGCCGCGCTGGTGGCCGCCGCGGCCGGCGTGCGCGTCGCCAAGCACGGCAACCGCTCGTTCAGCTCCCGGAGCGGCAGTGCCGATGTGCTCGAAGCGCTCGGCGTCGCCATCGAGCTCTCGCCCGCGGATATGGGCGAGGTGCTGGCGGAGTGCGGCATCGTGTTCATGTTCGCGCCGCTCCTGCACCCCGCCATGCGGCATGTCGGCCCGGTCCGCCGGGAGCTCGGCATGCCGACCATCATGAACCTCCTGGGACCGCTCACTAATCCGGCCGGCGCCGAGCGGCAGGTGGTGGGAGTGGCTGACCCCCGCACTCTCGCGCTGGTCGCGGAAGCCCTCCGGCAGCTGGGCCATCGGCGGGCCCTGGTGGTACACGGGGAGCCGGGTCTGGACGAGCTGAGTCCCCTGGGACCATCGCGGGTGTTCGAGCTGCGGTCCGGACAGCTCTCGGAGTACCTGGTCAGCCCCGCGGACTTCGGATACGGGCCGCTGGACCCCGCCGAACTGGCGGGCGGCGACCCCGCCGCGAACGCGGCGCTCATCGAGAGCATCCTGGCGGGTGAGCGGACAGGCGCCGCGCGGGCGGCCACGGCGATGAATGCGGGCGCGGCCATATATCTCGCGGGAGTATCCGAAGGGCTCGCCGCCGGGATCGCGGCGGCCGAGACGATCATCGCGGACGGTGCCGCGCCCGTCGTGCTCGATCACCTGCGCCGCGCCACCAACGCGCGGGGCAGGCGCGGCTGAGCTCAGGCCGGAGCGACTACGGCCGTCAGGGTCCAGGGGCCCACGATGGGCGTGGGTTCCGCTTTCTGCAGCACCAGCACGGTGATCGCCTTGGCGGTCCGGCGTCCGACCAGGAACGTGCAGCGCGTCATCAGTACCTCCGGATCACGCCCACCACGATGCCCTGCACGACCACCTCGTGCGAGCGGAAGTACAGCGGCTGCATGGTCACGTTCGCCGGCTGCAGCCGCACCCGGCCATCCCGCTCGCGGTAGAACTTCTTGACGGTCGCCGAATCACCGTGTACCAGCGCTACCACCATCTCACCGTTCTCCGCCGTGTTGCGCGAATTCACGATCACGTAGTCGCCGTCGCGGATCTGCTCGTCGATCATCGAATCGCCGCGCACCCGCAGCACATAATGCCGGCCGCCCCGCGTGACCATCTCCTCCGGCACCGCGAGCGTTTCCTGGTCCGTGATCGCTTCGATCGGCTGGCCGGCCGCCACCAGGCCCAGCAGTGGCAGCTCGATCGCGCCCGCGGCGGTCTCGGAGGGCACCAGCTCGATGCTGCGGCTGGCATTGTAGGCCTTCCGGATGTACCCCTTTTGCCGCAGATTCTCCAGGTGCTCGTGCACCGGGGCGAGCGAGGTGTAGCCGAAGTTGTGCGCGATCTCCTCGAAGCTCGGCGGATAGCCGTGCTCTGCCAGGAACCCGTCGAGGAAGTCCAGGATCTGTTTCTGACGCTTGGTCAACGGCATCGATTCGCCTCTCTTCACCGGCGCGGTCCCGTGGCCCCGCGTCCCGTGCCGTGCCCGGCCGCCCCGGTGCACCCGCCGGGCCGGGTCCCTCGGCAAGGGCGCACGGGCGCAGGCCGAAGATCACCCGAAGCCCAAGATACCCGAAGGTGAACCGAAAAGCAAGTGAGCCGGGTATCCTGGCGCGCATCCTGGAGCGCAAGCGGGCCGAGGTACGGGCGCTGGAGGGGGAGGCAGCGGCCTGGCGTGCGGCCGCGGCGCGCGCGCCGGCGCCGCCTCCGTTCGGGCGGGCCCTGCGGGTCGGGTCACGGGTGGCGGCGATCGGGGAAGTG
>VEPF01000309.1:0-3161 GCA_012027055.1 Gemmatimonadota bacterium
CACAGGGGCCGTCCCGGTCTTCCCAGGATTCCCCGTTGAACCGCGAAAGCCCATGCCACGTCTGCAGATCCAGCGCCTGGTGCGCCAGCCGGCCCGCGCAGTGAGTGCGCCCTGGCCCGCAATCTTTTTCGGACTCGCCCTGGCGGCCTGCTCCGACAGCCCGTTCGACCCGGTCGATTCCGCGGCCCCCGCGCCTGCCCTGCCGCCGGCCGTTTCGCTGAATCCAGCCACGGCCAGCGAGCCGTTCGACGCCTTCGATGGCGCCGTCTGGCTGGTGCAGGAGCACGTGCTCGGGCGAGGCCCCCTGTTGGCGAGCAACGTGACGGTCGCGTCGTCGCAGCTCCGGCTCGCGCTCGACGCGTCCGGATATGAGGGCGGGGAAATCGCCAGCCGGCGCACTTTCGGCGCGGGCAGCTACGCGGCCGCCCTGCGCTGCGGCGCTCCGGCCGGGGCGCTGTGCGCGTTCTTCTTCTACCAGCCGAACGCCGGCAATCGCGCGGACGAGATCGACATCGAGATCCTGGGCGGCACCCGCACCATCTGGTTCACCACCTGGGTCGGCGGGCGCCGGACCAACCACGTCTCCCGCACGCTCCCCTTCGATCCCGCGGCGGGCACGCACACGTACGGCATCGTGCGCAGCGGCTCCTCGGTCGCCTTCTACGTGGACGGCGCGCAGCTGGCCAGCTTCCGGAGGAAGGTGCCCGTCTCCCGGATGGCGTTGCTGGTGAACGCCTGGTGGCCGACCTGGCTCACCCCCGCTCCGGGCAGCACCGGCTCGCTCGACGTGGACTGGATCGACTGGAGCTGAGCGGAGCTCACACCGCGCCGCACCCCTGGATCCCGTCCGGTCGCAATGAGGCGGGCCCTTCGCCGTCGCCACATCCGGGTGTTATCCTGGGGGGCGCTGAGACCGCCCCCCAATCCGAAAGGCGACGTGCCGCACCCCATGACCACCCGTAACACCCCTGCGCCGCGCCGGCGTCCTGATCGGGCGCGGGCGGCCATCGTGCGCCGCTGCATGACCTGGCTGCTCGCCGGGGCGGTGCCGGGCCTCGCCGCACCCGGCGCGCACGCGCAGCAACCCGGCGAACGCTACGACCTCCTGATCGTGGGCGGCTCGGTCCTGGATGGCACCGGCGCTCCCGCGCGGCTGCTCGACGTGGCCATCCGCGGCGATCGCATCGTGGCCCTCGCGCCGGACCTGCCCCGTGCCGGCGCCGCACGCGTGATCGACGCGGCCGGCCGCACCGTGACGCCCGGCTTCATCGATTTCCACGCGCACCTCGAGCCGCTGCTGGAGCTGCCGCTCGCGGAAAGCGCGCTTCGCCAGGGCGTCACCCTGGCGATGGGCGGACAGGATGGCGGCTCGCGGCTGCCGCTCGGCGCCTATCTCGATTCCGTGCGCGCCGCCCGCACCGGCATCAACGTGGCGTATTTCGCCGGCCACAACGATGTCCGCCTGGCAGTGCTCGGCCTGGAGCCGCGTCAGCCGGGCCCGGCCGAGCTCGCGCGCATGCAGGAGCTGGTAGCGGGGGCCATGCACGATGGTGCCTTCGGCCTCAGCAGCGGGCTCATCTACCTGCCGGGCACCTATGCCGGCACCGACGAGCTGGTCGCGCTCGCACGCGTGGCCGCCGACAGCGGCGGGATCTACAGTACGCACCTGCGCGACGAGGGCACCGGCCTGATCGATGGCGTGGCGGAAGCGCTGGAGATCGGGCGTCGCGCGCACGTCCCGGTGGTGCTCGCGCACCACAAGGCCATGGGCCAGGCCATGTGGGGCAGGAGCGCCGTGACGCTCGCCCTGGTGGACAGCGCCCGCGCGGCCGGCATCGACGTCATGCTCGACCAGTATCCGTACACGGCCACCCAGACCGGCATCGATGTGCTCGTGCCCTCGTGGGCGATGGCGGGCGGGAAGGACGAGTTCCGTAGGCGCCTGACGAATCCCGCCCTCGCGGACAGCATCCTCGCCGGCATGGTGGACAACATCCTCGCGGAGCGGGGCGGCGGGGACCTCGACCGGATCCAGTTCTCGCGCGTGTCCTGGGACACCGACCTCGAGGGCAAGACGCTGAAGCAGCTGGCGGAGTGCCGGAACCTCGAGCCCACGCCCGAAAACGGGGCGCGCGTGGTCCTCGATGCGGTGCTGAGCGGGGGCGGGAGTGCCATCTACCACGTGCTCGACGAGCAGGACGTGCGCCGCATCATGACCCACCCGTTCACCATGATCGCCAGCGACGGCCGGCTCGCGCAGCCGGGACAGGCGCAGCCGCATCCCCGTTCCTACGGCACCTTCCCGCGCGTGCTCGGAGAGTACGCGCGGGAGCGCGGCGTGCTCTCGCTCGCGGCCGCGGTCCACAAGATGACGCAGTTGCCGGCCGCGCGGTTGGGTCTGAGCGATCGGGGCGTGCTGCGGGTGGGCGCCTATGCCGATGTCGTGGTCTTCGATCCGCAGACCGTGAAGGACCTGGCCACATTCACCGAGCCGCTCCAGTACCCGGCCGGCATCGAGACGGTGGTGGTCAACGGTGCGGTGGCCGTGGAGGGTGGCCAGACGACCGGATTGCGCGCGGGCCGCGTGCTGACGCGGCCGCGCCGGTGACCATCCGGTAACACTGCAGCCGCGCGCTCTGCCCCGCCGGGCGCGGACCGCTGCCCTACCCCTGCGACGTCGGCCGGCGGCCGCTCACCTCGCCAAGGCCAGGCAGTCGATCTCCACGCGCGCGTTCCGCACCAGGCCCGTGGTGCCGAGCGCGCTCCTCGCCGGACGATGATTAGGGAAGAACGTGACGTACACCTCGTTCATGGCCGCCCACTCCTTGATGTCGGCCAGGAACACGGTGCACTTGACGACGTCGTCCATGGTGCTTCCGAACTTCGCCAGCGTGCTCCTGATGCTCTCCATGGCCCGGCGCGTCTCCGGCTGGATGCCGCCGGCCACCACCGTGTTCGCGCTGTCGCCGATCACGCCCGAGAGGTAGATGGTGTTGCCCACCCGCACCGCCTGCGAGAACGGCAGCGCGGGATCGCCGGTCACGAACTCCGGGCGAGGCGCCTGGGGCCGCGGCTGCTGTTGCGCCGCGAGCGGTGCGCTGCCCGCGAGCAGGGCGAGCACCGCGCACCCGGCCATGGGAAGACGTCGCATGGGTATGGTC
>VEPF01000309.1:3171-5062 GCA_012027055.1 Gemmatimonadota bacterium
GGCTGTCCGGGGCGCGCCCACCGGTCCCACGGAGCGACTCCTGCCGGCCGCGCGCGCTGCCCGCACGCCAGTATCGGACCAGGTGCACCCCCGCCGCCAGTACGGCCTGCTGGCGCACGCCCCCGCGGCCGCTTACCCTGAGCGCATGGGCGCGTTCTTCCGGGTCACCTGGAACTCGCTGCGGCGGCACGTTCGGCAGCTCTGGCTGTCGCACGGCGGCGGCTACTACGGCCTGGTCACGGCCCTCACCTTCTGCTACCTGGAGGTGGTCGGCATCGCGGCCGACCTGCGGGGCATCACCTACGGCGCGCTCAACCTGGGCTGGGTGATCAGCTTCGTGATCGGCAACATCGTGAACGCGGTCATCAACGCCCTGCTGGCGGCGATCTGGCCGCTCCATTGGATCGGCCAGTTCGGCGTGGGCTTCAAGCTGCTGGCGTGGCTGGGAGCCACTTACGTCCTGTACCTCGCGACTCGTCCCCTGATCCTGCACCTGCTGGCGGCCGACGACGTGGCCGAGATTACCGCTCCCGCGCGCGGCTCCCGTTCGATCCCGCCCGGCGGCTGAGCGGGCTCACCGCCCGCCGAGCCGCCGCCTGCGGCCCCCGTCGCGTACGGCCTCGTCCTCAGCGGTATCCCTGGAAGAACTGCAGTGCGCCCGTGAAGGAGGGGATGAGCGCGGTCGTGTGGTCCAGCGCCGCGCCCACGTTCACCGCCTGCACGTTGCCGCCCAGTGCCTGCATGCGCGTCGCTGCGGTCAGGGCGTTCTGGAACGGCACATCGCGGTCCGCCCCGCCGTGGAACAGGCGCACGGGTGCGTTCGGCTTCCAGTCGTACACGTCGTTGTCCGCCAGTGCCGTCCAGAGCGCGTGGCCGGGCTGCGCGAGCACGGCCTGCAGGAACGCCGGCTGCAGCAGGTCCTGCGGCCGCGTGGGCAACCGACTGGAGATGCTCGACGAGCTGAAGTTTCCGGTGAGCAGATCGGCCGCGACCGCGTCGTAGGGCGCCGCGAAGATGGCCGCGAGCGACGGGGCGAAGTGGTAGACGTGGTTGTAGACCGCCAGCAGGTACGTGGTGTACAGCACCGACGGTCCGTACGCCGCGTTGTCCTGGATCATGCCGCGCGCCGTCCCCGAGATGTCGTACGCGCCCGCCATCGGCGCCGCGGCCGTCACCGCGAACTCGCCTCGCTGCTGCAGCCGGCGGTGCAGCGCCATCGCCGCGTGGCCACCCTGAGAGTACCCCGCGACGAAGAGCTTCCCGTTCTGCTTCACACCCTTCTGCGCGGCCAGCTCCTGCGCGGCGCGCAGCAGGTCCGCGCCTGCGGCCGCTTCGGTTTCCGCGTGCTGCCAGAGCGGGATGCCATCACCCGTGCCCATGCCGATGTAGTCCGGCAGCACGGCGATGAAGCCGCTGGTCGCGACCACGGTCCCGATGGCGCTGCCCTCGGTGTTGGCCGTGCTGGACGGGGCATTGCTTTTCGGCAGCGATGTGCCGTGCAGGTACGCCAGCGTGGGCCAGCCGCTGCCCGTGGCGCTCGGCAGCCACACCGCACCGGTGGCGCGCACCGTTTGCCCATCCAGGCCGGTGGTGCGATAGCGCACCGCGTACATGTCGGCGTCGGTGACTGTCTGGATGGTCAGGCCCAGGGTCAGCGCGTACAGCGTCGCCTGCGCCTGCGGGGCATGGGCGCCGAGCGTCGCGGACTCGAGCACGCGCGCGGTTTTCTCGGGGCCCGTGGCGTCGCCGCACGCGGCCAGCCAGCCCGCCAGCAGCAACGTCCCAAGACAGGCCGACGACGTCCGACCCGCGACCTCACTCCTGCTCCTCATGCGCTCACCTCTGCCGTGGCCCCGAGTACCGCTTGCCGCCGCGCGCCGGCCGGCCGGAC
>VEPF01000070.1 GCA_012027055.1 Gemmatimonadota bacterium
GTTCCGGCGCGTGGCGCACCAGCCCAGGAGTCCGGCCAGCGGGGCGACGTCCGCGCCGATGGTTTCCGGCTCGGCGACGCCGGCCACGGCCCGGTCCGGGTCCTTCATGCCGTTGCCGGTGAGGACGCAGACGCACCGCGTGTCGGGGGTGACGTCGCCGTCGAGGGTTGCCTGTCTGAGCAGGGCGACGCCCGCGGCGGAAGCCGGCTCGCAGAATATGCCCTCGAGGCGGGCGATCTGGCGGTAGGCGGCGAGGATCTCGTCATCGCTGACGGCGCGGATGGCGCCGCCGCTCTCGTGCGCGACCGCGAGGGCCGGCTCCCAGGTGGCGGGGTGGCCGATGCGGATGGCGGTGGCGATGGTTTCCGGATCGGCGACGGGGTGGCCGAGGACGAGCGGCGCGGCCCCGGCCGCCTGGGCGCCGAGGACGCGCGGCATGCGGGTGGCGCGGTGGTGGGCGAGGGCGCGGCGGAAGCCGAGGCCGTAGGCGGTGATGTTGCCGCCATTGCCCACCGGGAGCGCGAGGAGCGCGGGCGCGTCGCCCAGGACGTCGCAGATCTCGAAGGCGGCGGTGGCCTGTCCCTCGATGCGGTAGGGGTTGACCGAGTTCACGAGCGCGATCGGGTAGCGCTCGGCGGCGGCGCGGGCCACGCGCAGGGCCGCATCGAAGTTGCCGGCCACGGAGACGACGCGGGCGCCGTACGCGACCGCCTGGGCCAGCTTGCCGGCGGCCACCTTGCCGGCCGGCAGCAGCACCACGGCGGTGATGCCCGCGTGGGCCGCGTAGGCCGCGGCGCTGGCGGCGGTGTTGCCGGTGGACGCGCAGAGCACGGCGCGTGCGCCCTCCTCGATGGCCTTCGCCACCGCCACCACCATGCCGCGGTCCTTGAAGGAGCCGGTGGGGTTGGCGCCCTCGAACTTCAGGTGCAGTTCCCGGACGCCCGCCCATGCGGCGAGCCGTGGCGCCGGGAAGAGCGGCGTCGAGCCTTCCTGCAGGGACAGGCGCGGCGTACGCGGGGTGAGCGGCAGGAGCTCGCCCCAGCGCTCGAGGACGCCGGAGTGCGGGCTCACGGCAGCTGCTCCTGCTGGAGGACGTGCGCGCCTTCCGGATCGGCGGCGGTGATGAACGAAGTGATCGCCAGGCCGGAGGGGGCCAGGGCCTGTTCCATCGCGGCGAGCACCGCGGCGGCCGCATCGTGGGCGCAGAGGGCGATCAGCCCGGAGCCGCTGCCGGAGATGGTGGCGCCCCAGGCGCCCGCGTCCACGGCGGCGCGCAGCGTCTCGGAAGCGCGCGGGATCAGGGGCAGGCGATACGGCACGTGCAGCTCGTCGAGCAGGCCGAGCTGGAGCAGGGTCGGATCGGCGCTGGCGAGCCCCTGCAGCAGGGCGGCCATGCGGCCCAGGCCGCGGGCCGCCACCGGGTGGGGCACGGTGGGCGGCAGCGCCGCGCGCGCGGCCGGCGTCAGGACTTCACTGGCGGGCGCGGCATACACGAACGTGATCCGGTCCGAGAGCGGCAGCCGGAACGCCACCGGCGCGCGATCTTCACCGCGCGCCACCGCCACCAGGCCACCCAGCAGCGCGGGCGCGGCGTTGTCCGGGTGTCCCTCGTGATCGGTGGCAATGGCCAGCATGTCCATGGGATCGGGCGCGCGGCCGAGCACGGCGTCGGCGAGCAGGATGCCGCCCACGATGGAAGCCGCGGACGACCCCAGGCCGCGCGCGATCGGGATCTCGGAGTGCGCCGTGATCCGGCCGGTGACCCGCATCACCCCGAGCGCTCGCATGCGTCCCGTGAACGCGCGGGTGAGCAGGTTGAACGGCGCATCTCCGAAGGCGGCGCCGTCCCCGCCCCGCCCGAGGCCGGCGAGCGTGCCGGTGTACTCGGTGCCGAGGGTGCCGCTCACCTCGGGGGTGTAGCGCGCGGTCAGGTGGCGCTCGAGAGCGAGGCCGATGCAGTCGAAGCCGGCGCCCAGGTTGGAGGTGCTGCACGGCACCTGCACGGCAGCGGCGCGGAACGGAGCGGGGCTCATGGGCGGGAGCTCGCGGGCGTCAGGTTCAGGGCGTCAGGGCCGCGCATCTGCGCAGCCCGCTCACAGCGCGGCCAGCACCAGGTCCACGTGCTGGTCCGGTTTCACCTTCGGCAGCACCTGCTTCACCCTGCCCTCGGCGTCGATCACGAAGGTGGTGCGCTCGTAGAAGCCCACCTGTTTGCCGAACATGGTCTTGAATTTCCAGACGCCGTACGCCTTGCCGAGCTCGTGGCGCGCATCGGCCAGGAGCGGGAACGGCAGGCCGTACTTGGCGATGAATTTGCGGTGGCTCGAGACGCTGTCGCCGCTCACCCCCAGCACCACCGCGCCGCGCCGCTTCAGCTCCCCGCTGTGGTCGCGCAGCGAGCACGCCTGGATGGTGCAACCCGGCGTGTCGTCCTTCGGGTAGAAGTAGAGCACCACCGGCTGGCCGCGCAGCGCGGAGAGCGTGACCTGGTTGCCATCCTGGTCGGGTACGGTGAAGTCGGGAGCGACGTCGCCTGCGCGCAGCATCGGGTGCACCTCTCGATTCCGGTTGGACGCGGACTGCGGCGCCTTCAGTTCGGGTCCGCGCTGTCCAGCGCGGGCTCGCGGCCGCGGACCGCCGCCTGCTCCTCGCGCAGCATGGAGACCGCGAGCAGCACGGCCCCGCAGGTGATCGCCATGTCCGCGACGTTGAAGATCGGGAAGTCCATGAAGCCGAGGTTGATCGGGCCGATAAAATCGACCACGCCGCCGGCCCAGCGGAGCCGGTCGACCAGGTTGCCCAGCGCGCCGGCCGCGACCAGCTGCACGGCCAGCAGCCGCAGCCAGTCCGCGAGCGGCGTGCGCCGGAAGATGCCGACCAGCACGAAGAGCACGAAGAAGGTGGCGACGATCACCAGCCAGCGACCCAGGCTCGGGAGCGGCAGCCCGAAGGCCACGCCGCGGTTGTAGGCCAGCGTGAGCGGAATCCCCAGCCGGTGGATCGGGTAGCCGTGGATCAGCAGCGACTCGGCCAGCCGCTTGGTGATGATGTCGGCGGTCACGATCGAGCCGATGGTCAGGAACGAGTACAGCAGCTTCCGCTTCACGCGCTTCTCCGGTCCGTGCTGTCTCCGGCGCTCGCAGTTCCGGGCGTGTCGCCGCCGGGCAACTGCGCTCGGCGCAGCATCACGACCGCGCCGGGTGCGGCGCAATGTAGGCGCCGCCGGCGCCCTAGACTACTCCGCAGGGCGCGTTCGGGTCCGCGCCCATGCGGACGCGGCGGCGCGGGGCGCGCGGCCGGCGCTCCGCGCGTAGATTGGACACCATGACAGAGGAAAGACGCCGGACCGTCACCGTCGACGTGGGCGGGGTGGCCGTGGGCGGCCGCTACCCGATCGTGGTGCAGTCCATGACCAACACGGACACCGCGGACGCCGCGGCCACCGCCGAGCAGAGCGCGGCCCTGGCGGCGGCCGGCAGCGAGCTGGTGCGCGTCACCGTGAACCACGAGGCGGCGGCCGCGGCCGTCCCGGAGATCGTGCGGCTGCTCCGGAAGTGGGGCGTGCCGGTGCCGATCGTGGGCGACTTCCACTACAACGGCCACCTGCTGCTGCGGCAATTCCCGGAATGTGCCCGGGCGCTGGCCAAGTACCGCATCAATCCCGGCAACGTGGGCGCGAAGCGGCGGGACGAGAACTTTCGCACCATCGTCGCGGCCGCCGTCGAGTACGGGAAGCCGGTACGCATCGGCGTGAACTGGGGCTCGCTCGACCAGCAGCTGCTGACCGAGCTGATGGATGAGAACGCCGCCCGCGCCGAACCGCGGGATGCCAAAGTGGTGCTGCTCGAGGCCATGGTGGAGAGCGCGCTCCGGTCCGCCCGCCTGGCCGAGGAGACCGGCCTGGGGCACGACCGGATCATCCTCTCCGCCAAGGTCTCGGGCGTGCAGGACCTGATCGCCATCTACCGCGCGCTGGCCGCCCGTTGCGACTACCCGCTGCACCTGGGACTGACCGAAGCCGGCCTGGGCACCAAGGGCGTGGTGGCCAGCACGGCCGGGCTCGCCGTACTGCTGCAGGAAGGCATCGGCGACACCATCCGCGTCTCCCTCACGCCCCGCCCCGGCGGCGACCGCACCGAGGAAGTGCTGGTCGCGCAGCAGATCCTGCAGTCCCTCGAGATCCGGAGCTTCCTGCCGCAGGTGACCAGCTGCCCGGGCTGCGGCCGCACCACCAGCACCTTCTTCCAGCAGATGGCCGAAGACATCGGCACCCACATCCGGCAGCGCATGCCCGAGTGGCGCATTCGGCACCCGGGTGTCGAGGAGCTCAAGCTGGCGGTCATGGGCTGCGTGGTGAACGGCCCCGGTGAATCGAAGCACGCGCACATCGGGATCAGCCTGCCGGGCACGTTCGAGGAGCCGAAAGCGCCGGTGTACGTCGATGGGCGCCTGTTCACCACTCTGAAAGGCGAGGGCCTGGTGGCGGAGTTCCTGGAGATCCTGGACGACTACGTCGCGAAGCGCTACTGACCGACCCGTTCCCGGCCGGGAAGGGGCGCGCGCGCTGCCCGCGACACCGCGCCTCCGCTACCGGTCAGCCCGGAGATGAGGGAAATCCTGGCTCCCTTCGCGGCCTTCGTCCCCGACCTGCCCACCACGCTGCTCGTGACGCCGGTCGCGCTCGCGTGTGGCCTGCTGGCCGCCACCCTGGTCGCCCGCCTGCGGCGGGGCGGCATGCGCGTGCCCTACACGCGCAAGATCTTCCACTTCTGCATCTTCACGGCTGTCACCATCGTGCAGCTCCGCTGGGGACTGCCGGGCGTGACCGTGTTCGGATCGCTGGTGAGCCTGCTGGTGCTGGGGGCGGTGCTCCGCGGGGATGGACACCCGCTCTTCGAGGCCCTGGCCCGGCCCACCGACGCACCACACCGCGCCCGCTTCGTGCTCGTCCCGCTGCTCACCACCGCGCTGGGCGGCGGCTTCGCCAACCTGCTGTTCCCGGGCTACGCCTGGGTCGGCTACCTGGTGTGCGGCTGGGGCGACGCGGTGGGGGAGC
>VEPF01000250.1 GCA_012027055.1 Gemmatimonadota bacterium
CATGTGTCTCCCCCTTGCGCGGCCACCTCTACTATATTACCATGTAGTTGAGTTATGGCACTGGCACTGGACTCTGCAATACGGACGGGCAACTCCGCATGACCAAGAACCTGATCGAACTGAGCGACGACAACTTCGAGACCGAGCTCGGACCGGAGAGCGGACTGACGCTGGTGGACTTCTGGGCGCCGTGGTGCGGCCCGTGTCGCATGGTGGCCCCGGTGATCGAGCAGCTGGCGACCGAGTACGAGGGCAAGGTGCGCTTCGCCAAGCTGAACGTGGACGATGCGCAGGAGACGGCGACCCGGTTCGGGATCCGCTCGATCCCGACCATCGGCCTGTTCAAGAACGGTGAGCCGATCGACGGCGTGGTGGGCGCGGTGCCGAAGCAGCACCTGGCGAAGATGCTGAACGAGCACCTGGCGACCGTGGCCTGATCGTGCGCGCCCGGACGCTGGTCGCGGGCTGGCTGGCGGGAGCGGCATTGCTCCCGCCGGCTGTGCGTGCCCAGACCGGGACCGCGGCGGCCGTGGTGGCGGTCGAGGAAGCGTTCGCCGCGCGGGGCGGTGCGGCGGGCGTGAAGGGTGGCTTCCTGGAGTACCTGGCGCCCGATGGCGTCGTCTTCCGGCCGGGCCCGGTGAACGGCCCCGACTACCTGGCGGAACGTCCGGCCTCGTCGGGGCTGCTGAGCTGGCGGCCGGCGGTGGCGGACATCTCCGCGGCCGGCGATCTCGGCTACTCGACCGGTCCGTACGAAGCCCGGGCCGCGGCCGATGCCCCGGTCGCGGGGCGAGGGTGGTATCTGTCCGTGTGGCGCCGCCAGGCGGATGGCAGGCTGCGGCTGGTGGCGGACCACGGTCTGCCTGCTGTGACGTCCATGCCGGACACCTCCGGGCCGGTGCAGCTCTGGCCCGCGGGCCGGCCCGGTCCCGATTCCCCGCCGGACCTGCAGAGCCTGGACCGGGCCGCCCCGGCCCCGGTCCACGACCGTGTCCGCACCCTGGCCGCCGGCGCCCTGCACGAGGGTGCTGCCGCCCGCACCCTCCTCTTCCAGGCGGCCTCGCCGGCGCTGACGCCACTGGGCGGCGGCACGGCCGCGTCGCACGACCTGGGTTACACCTACGGCTCCTACGTCTGGCAGCAGGAGCGGGGCTACTACCTGCGCATCTGGCGCCACGAGGGCGACCGCTGGCTGGTGGTCGCCGACCTGTTCTCCCCCGCGCGCTGAGCGACGGCGCCGGAGCCGCTTCCCGGCTATATTGCCGCGCTTCGTCCCCCTCACATCCGAGGTGCGATCCGTGACGCGCTGCGCATCCGCGAGCCGAGCCGCCGGCGTACTCGCGCTGGCCTTCCTGCCTCATGCCGGCACCGCCCAGGCGCCGGACCTGTCTGCCCAGGTGGAGATCCGGCGCACGGCGTTCGGCGTGCCGCACGTGTTCGCGGACAACTTCCGGGCCGCCGGCTATGCGCTGGGCTGGCTCCAGCTCGAGGATTACGGCCCGAAGGTGGCCTACAACCTGTACCGCAACCGGGGCGAGCTGGCGCTGCGGTTCGGACGCGATTCCATCGAAGCGGATTTTGCCAACCGGCCGCGCTGGCTCCGCGCCGTCGAAGCCTATCCCGCTCTCTCCGCGGATGTGCGCGCGGTGTACGAGGGCTTCGCGGCCGGCGTCAACAGCTACATCGAGCTGCACCGGTCCGCTTTCCCCGAGTGGTTCCGGGCGGACCTCTCCGGGCCGGACATCCTCACCACGGACATGGAATGGCCCAACGAGGGGCTGCTGCGCAGCTACCTGCGCCGGATCGGTGCGGTCCCGGCCACTGCTCCCGGTCCGCGCCGGGGTGAAGGCGACGTCGACGCCCTCATGCTCGCGCCCGACGAGGGCTCCAACGCCTGGGCCCTGGCTCCTTCGCGCACCAGGTCCGGACGCGCCATCATGCTGCGCAACCCGCACCTCAACTGGGACGCGGGCTACTACGAGGCGCACGTCGTCATTCCGGGCGAGCTCGACTTCTACGGTGACTTCCGCATTGGCGGCCCGTTCCAGACCATTGGCGGCTTCAACGCGCGCCTGGGCTTCTCGACCACCAACAACGACGTCGATCCCGATGAGCTGTACCTGCTCGACGAGGACCCGGCGCGTCCCGATCACTACCTCTTCGACGGCCTCTCGATCCCGCTCCGCCGCACCGACACCAGCCTGCCCTACCAGGACGGCGACAGCACCGCCACGGAAACGCGCACCAAATGGGCGACGCACCTGGGCCCCGTGATCCACCGCGCCGATGGCAAGCTGCACGTCTGGAAGGTGGCCGGGTTCGAGCAGTTCCAGCTGGCGGAGCAGTGGCTGGGCATGATGCGGGCCCGCAATTTCGCGGAGTGGCAGGACGCCATGCGCATGCTGCAGAAGCCGTCCTCCAACTTCACCTACGCCGATGCCGACGGGAACATCTTCTATGTCTCGTTCGGCCACACGCCGCGGCTGCGAAAGCCGTCCGGCGGCGACACCATCGCCGTGCCCGCCCGCACCTCCGATGACGTGTGGGGCGAGCTCTGGTCCTATGACTCGCTGCCCCACCTGAAGAACCCGAAGGGCGGCTACATCCACCAGGAGAACGATCCGTTCCACTACACCAACCTGAACGAGATCATCCCTGCGGACCGCTACCCGGACAACTTCTCGCAGCCCGCGCTCGGCCTGCGCAGCCAGAACGCCATCTCGCTGATCGGCGGCAAGCAGAAGTTCTCGCTCGAGGACGTGGTGCGCCTGAAGCACAGCTACCGCATGCTGCTCGCCGACCGCGTCAAGGACGAGCTGATCGCGGCGGCCCGCGCGGCCGGACCGGCGCCGGCCGTGGACTACGCGCTGGCACTGCTCGAGCGTTGGGACAACACGGTCGCGCCGGAAAGCCGGGGCAGCACGCTCTTCGAGGTGTGGTGGGCGCGCTACCAGCAGACGGCGCAGGTGCCGCCGGGCGGCAACCGGAACGCCGCGCTCTGGCGCGAGGTCTGGAACCCGGCCGAGCCGGCCACCACGCCCCGCGGCCTGGCCGATCCGCAGCGCGCCGTCGCCGCGCTGCAGTACGCGGTCGAGGAGACCGCGCGCCGTTACGGCGCCTGGGACGTGGCCTGGGGTGACGTCCATCGCGTTCGCCGCGGCCAGGTCGATGTGCCCGTGGGCGGGTGCTCCGGCTCGCTCGGGTGCTTCCGCGTGCTCACCTACCGGCAGGACGCGGACGGCAAGCTGAGCGCGAACAACGGGGATGGCTGGATCCTGGCGGTCGAGTTCGGCAAGAAAATGCCGCGCGCCTACTCCGTGCTGGCCTACGGCGAGAGCGATCTCCCGGACAACGAGCACTACGCGGACCAGGCCGCCATGTTCGCGCGCGGCGAGCTCAAGCCGGTGGCCTTCACGCAGGCCGACATCGAACGCCAGACCATCAGGCGCTACCGGCCCGGCCGGGAGTAGCCGGCCGGGCTTCGTCGGGCCGCATCCCGGGAGCTCCACGAGACCCTGAAACCGGACGGCGCCGGGTTACGAACGGATTGCGGGGCTGATGTCCTTCACGAGGAGCGCATGATGGACCCGAGGATGCTGTCGATGATGGTCTTCACCCTGCTGGCCATCATCATTGCCGGCGGCTTCGTGCTGCTGATGCCGCTGTCGCGGCAACTGGCCAGGTACCTGGCTTACCGCATGCAGGACAAGGCGGGGGTCGGCGAGGGGGTGGAAGCGGAGCTGCGTCGGCTGCGGGCCGCCGTCGAGGGCCTCGATCAAAAGCTCCACCTCGTCGATGAACGCCAGGAGTTCCTCGAGAAGGTCCTGGCGTCGCGAGAGACCGACCTGCCGAAGCTCCCCCGCTAGGAAAAAGCCGAGGGCGGCGCGCATGCGCCGCCCTCGGCGTTCCGGCCTGCAGTGCGCGCGGGGGGCCGCGGTGCTCCGCGTGCCCCCCGCTCGGGCCTCACTTCTTCGTCAGGTAGTCCACCGCCAGGCTGGAGAGCAGCCGCACGCCCACTGGCAGCGCCCCCTCATCCGTGAAGAACAGCGGCGAGTGATTGACCGGCGCGGTGCGCGGGTCCTGCCCCTCCGGCACGATGCCGAGGAACACGAACACCCCCGGCACCTTCTGCTCGTAGTAGGAGAAATCCTCCGACCAGGTACCGGCCGGGACTTCATACGCCTTCCCCGGTCCGGCCACGCGCTGCAGCGTGGGCACCGCCCAGCTCGTCAGCCCGGCATCGTTCACCGTCACGGGCAGGCCGGGGGTGATCTCCACCGCCGCGCGCGCCCCGCTCGCGGCCGCGATCTGCTCGGCGGTCTGCTGCACCCGCGCGCGCACTTCCCGCCGCATGTCCGCGTCCAGCGTGCGGATGGTGCCCACCAGCACCACGCTGTCCGGGATGATGTTGCTGCGCACGCCGCCGTTAATGATCCCGATCGAGACCACGGCCGCCGCTTTGGTCAGCTCCAGCTGCCGGCTCACGACGGTCTGGAGCCCCAGCACGATCTGCGCGGCCGCCACGATCGGGTCGACACCGGCCCACGGCATCGCCGCGTGGGACTGCCGCCCGTGCACCACGATGCGGAGCCCGTCGCCGGCCGCCATCGCCCCGCCCGCGTGGTAACCGATCGTTCCGACCGGCAGCGGCATGACGTGCAGGCCGAAGATCGCTTCCGGGGTGGGCGGGTCGAACGCGCCCTCCGCCAGCATCAGGTCCGCGCCCCCTTCCTCGCCGGCGGGCGCGCCCTCCTCGGCCGGCTGGAAGATGAACTTGACCGTGCCCGGCAGCCGGTCGCGCATGCCCGCCAGCACTTCCGCCGCCCCCATCAGGATCGCCGTGTGCTGGTCGTGACCGCACGCATGCATCACCCCGACCTGCTGACCGTTGTACTCGGCCTTCACCTTCGAGGCGAACGGCAGGTCCACCTGCTCCGTGACCGGCAGTGCGTCCATGTCCGCGCGCAGCGCCACCACCCGCCCCGGCCGGCCGCCCCGGAGCACGCCGCTCCCGCCGGTGTGCGCCACGTCCGTC
>VEPF01000037.1:0-3509 GCA_012027055.1 Gemmatimonadota bacterium
CGGTCGCTGCCGGGCCGCCTTCCCTTCCTGGCCACTACTGCGGGCCGGCCGAGGGGCGGGGTGGGGCGTTCTTCACGTACTTGTCGAACCAGGCGATCATCTCGTAGAGCACGTGCTTGTTGGACTCCGCGGCGCTGTAGCCGTGCGCCTCGCTGGGCAGGAACACCAGCCGCGCGGTGCCGCCGTTCCCCTTCACCGCCGCGTACATCCGCTCCGACTGGATCGGGAATGTGCCGGTGTTGTTGTCCGCCTCGCCGTGGATGAAGAGGATCGGCTCTTTCAGCCGGTCCGCGTACCAGAACGGCGACATCCGCTGGTACAGTTCCGGCACCTCCCAGAAGGTGCGCTCCTCGGCCTGGAACCCGAACGGGGTGAGGCTCCGGTTGTAGGCCCCGGACCGGGCGATGCCGGCGCGGAACAGGTCGGTGTGCGCGAGCAGGTTGGCGGTCATGAACGCGCCATAGCTGTGGCCCCCCACGCCGATGCGGTCGCGGTCGGCCACGCCCATCTCGACCACCTTGTCCACGGCCGCCTGCGCGCTCGCCACCAGCTGCTCGATGTAGGTGTTGTTGGCGGTGTCACCGCCCAGGATCGGCATGCTCGGCCCGTCCAGCACGGCGTAGCCCTGGGTCAGGAAGAACAGGTGGGATGCACCCGAGAAGGTGGTGAACCGGTTCGCGGTGCCCCGCACCTGGCCGGCCACGCTGGCATCCAGGAACTCCCGCGGATAGGCCCAGACCACGAGCGGCAGCCGGGTACCGGGCCGATAGCCGGGCGGCAGGTACAGCGTGCCGTTCAGCGGCACCCCGTCCTGGCGGGTGTAGGTGATCAGTTGCTTCTTGATCCCGGTGAGCTGCGGCGCCGGATCGCGGAAAGCGGTGAGCGCGGTGGCCTTCCCGGAGGGCAGCTGGCGCACGAGGTAGTTGGGCGGCTCGGTCGCGCTCTCGCTGCGCGTGAGCACGCGCCGGGCATCATCGGACAACACGGCGACGACGCTCTCGTAGGTCTGCGCGCCGCTCCGCCAGAGCCGCTCCGTCCTCAGAGTGCGCAGGTTCAGCCGGTCGAGGAACGGCCGGTCACCCTCGGCCGATGCCCCGGTGCCGGTCAGGTAGAGCCAGTCCCCGCGCTGCAGCAGTACCGAGCCGCCGGGCAGCGGCCGCATGAGCGGCGAGCCTGGATCGCCATAGGCATCCTCGGAGTTCAGGTCCCAAACCAGGCGCCACGGAGTCGCCGGCCGGTCCGGCTCGAACACCCAGGTGCGGGCCCGGCGCGTGGTCCGCTCGTAGTCACTGATCAGCGCCGCCGCCTGCCCCCACTGGATGCCCCGGTAGCGCTCCTGCGTCCGGGCGATCTCCACGGGCTCGCCCGTGAACGGAGCGGCGAGCATGAGCACCCGGTCGCGGTGCGCCGCCTGCTGCTTCGGGTTGCCGCCGTCCAGTGCTTCCGCCCAGACCAGCGTGGCCAGCTGCTGCGGGCGCCAGGTCACGTTGCGCGGGCCGGTCGGCACCCAGCCGGATGCCATGTCCTCCTGCAGCCCCCGGCGCAGCACCGTGTGCACCACCTGTCCCTGCCCGTTCCACACTTCCTGCACCTGCGGGAAGGCGTCGGCCGGGAAGAGGTAGGAGTACGGCCTCTGGATGCGGGTCACCAGCAGGTATTCGCCGCTCGGCGAGGCGCCGGCGGAGATCACTCCCGGCGCGCCGACCGGCGTGCGCGCGCCCGTGGCCGCGTCCACGATCCCGAGCTGGGCCGTGAAGAAATAGTCGAACAGCGCCTCGTCGTACCCGTTCTGCAGCAGGTCCTGGTAGGTCCGGATCATGGCCTTGCTGCCGCTGGTCTCCTGGATGGCGGGACCGCGCGGTACCTGCGGCGGCGCCGGGATCGCCCCGCGTCCCTCGGGGACCCACGGGCAGAGCAGCCGCTGCCCGTCCGCCAGCCACGCGCAGCTCCCGCTCACGCCGTTCAGGCGCGCCGTGGTCACTTGCTTGGCCTGCCCGGTGGCGACGTCCGCTACCCACAGCACGATCCCCGATCCGGAACTCACCGTGAACGCGATCCGCCGGCTGTCGGGAGACCACTGCGGCGTTCCCAGCGACCCCTCCGTCGGGACCGTCACCTGGTGCTCCGCTCCGGTGGCGATCAGCTTGAGCCGGAGCGCCGTCCGCCGGCTCCCGCCGAACAAGCCCTTGGTGGCCGGATTGATCCGGGCACCGGCCAGTCGCAGCATCGGCTCCGACACCTCCGCGATGGACGGCATGCTGGTCCGATCCGAGAACAACAGCCACTGGCGGTCCGGCGAGACGCTCACCCCCGGGATCGGCGGCGCGTCGAGGATGTCGTTGATCACCTGGGGAGGAGTGCGGTAGGGCTCCTGGGCTGCCGCCGGCAGGATCAGGGCCGCGAAACACGCGGCCCCCAGCAGCGACCGGGCAATCTGGCGCATGCGGGACCTCGATCGGTTACGGTGCGGATGCTGCAGGTCGGAACGCGCATAATAGGCCCGCCGCGGAACCGCCTGCCAGTGCGCGGCTGCGCCCATGCGCACGAATACGCCGGGAGCCCCGGACCGCACACGGCCCGGGGCTCCCGATCATCGGCAGCGCGGCGGCTGCCTGCCTACTTGGCCCGCTCCAGGTACTTGCCTTCCCGCGGGTCCACCCGCACGCGCTCGCCCTGCTTCACGAACGCGGGCACCTGCACCACCACCCCGTTCGACAGCTTCGCCGGCTTGGTCATGGCCGTCTTCGTGGCCGTGGCCATGGTCGGCTCGGTCTCCACCACCTCCAGCTCCAGCGCCGCCGGCAGGTCGATGCCAATCGGCCGGCCTTCGTAGAACTCCGCCAGGATGACCATGTTCTCCGTGAGCCACTGGGCCGATTCCCCCAGCGCGTCATCACTGAGCTCGATCATCTCGTAGTTGGCGGTGTTCATGAAGTGGTAGTGATGCCCGTCGTGATACAGGTATTGCAGCTCCTGCGTGGACATCTCCGCCTTCTCCACCGTGTCCGCCGCCCGGAACCGGTGCTCCAGCGTGTTGCCGCTGCGCAGGTTCTTCATCTTCGCCTGGATGAACGCCCGCAGGTTCCCGGGCGTGCGGTGCTCGAACTCGATAACGCGGTGCGGCTCACCATTGAAGATGATCACGCTCCCGCGGCGGATCTGGGTTGCTGGAATTGCCATGTTCCCTCGTCGGCGTTGCGGTAACAGCCATGAAAGTTCGCATCGGAGGGGGGTTGGCTCAAGGCCCACGGGCCAAGCGCCAAGAAGGGAGAGACTGTCGGGGAACTGCTACCTCCCCGCTTTCTTCTTCACCCCTCTTGGCGCTTGGCCCTTGGCCCTTGGCGTTTGCCTCTCAAGCCGGCAGCATCACCCTGAGCGTCCCTCGGTCCACGCGGGCGGTGATCGGCGTCAGGCCGGCCGGGTCGCCATCGATCTGGGCGGCGATCGGGGGGTCGGCGGCAACGGTGATCTCGCGGGCCTGCAGATGGCTCAGCCGTTTGTTGCCGTGG
>VEPF01000037.1:3519-4313 GCA_012027055.1 Gemmatimonadota bacterium
GTGGCGTTCCAGACGGCGAGCGCCAGATCCGGGAGGCGGCGGGTGGCCAGGACCACGACGTCGAACATGCCGTCGTGCCAGGCCGACTTGGGCTCCGGACCGAGGGGCAGCCGCACGGGCAGCCAGCGGGCGAACAGGTGTCCCACGTTGGCGATCATGACCGTGACCGCGTCGATCTCCAGCTGCTTGCCATCGGCCGTGATCTGGAAGCGGCGGGGGGTAGCGCTGAGCGCCTCCTTCACGGCGGCATACACGTAGGCCGCGAAGCCGAAGCGCTCCTTGAGCTCGCGGGTGGCGGCGGCCATGACGGCCGCATCGTAGCCGGCGCCCGCCACCAGGGCGAACGCGCGGGTGCCGATGCGGCCGAGATCGATGGGCACCACCTGGCCGTGCACCGCGACTTCCACGGCGGCTTCGAGCGCCTGCGGCACGCCCAGGTTGTAGGCCACCTGGTTGGCGGTTCCCGCCGGGATGATGGCGAGCGGGGTGCCGGTGCCGGCCAGGCCGCTGGCGGCCTCGGCCACGGTGCCGTCGCCACCGACCACGGCCACGGCGCGGTAGCCCAGGCGCGCGGCCTCGCCGGCGAGCTCGGCCGCATGTCCGGGAAAGCGGGTCACCTCCAGGTCGAAGCAAGCCTCGCGCGCGGCGAATGCCCCGCCTAGCCGGCGGCGCATGCGGCTGGGGTCGTCCTGCCCGGCGGCCGGATTCAGGATGATCAGGGTGCGGCCGGCGAAGGCGCCGGCCGCGCCGAGGGGAGCCAGCGCGAGGTGTGCAGCGACCGGCAGCGGCGGCGG
>VEPF01000037.1:4323-24854 GCA_012027055.1 Gemmatimonadota bacterium
GGCGCGGAGCGCGGCCACGCGCTCCTCGGTCGGGGGATGGGTGCTGAACAGCTTGAGCATGCCGCCGCCCCGCACCGCCGCGAGCGGATTGACGATGGCCAGGTGGGCCGCGGCCGGGTTCACGGCCATCGGGATCCGCTGTGCGTACCCGTCCAGGCGGCGCAGCGCGTTCGCGAGCGCCAGCGGCCGACCGGTGAGCTCCGCGCCGGTACGATCGGCCTGGAACTCGTTCTCGCGGCTGATGGCAAACTGGATCACCATGGCGACGATCGGCATGATGATGGCCATGGCCAGGAGCGCGAGCGGGTTGCCGCCCCGGTCGTCGTCCCGGCCGCCGCCCAGGATGGCGCCCCACTTCACCACGTTGGCGATCATGGCGATGGCGCCGGCCATGGTCGCGGCCAGCGCGCCGACCAGCATGTGCCGGTGCTTGATGTGGGCCAGCTCGTGGGCGAGCACCCCTTCCAGCTCGTCCTTTTGCACCAGCTGCAGGATGCCCGCGGTGCAGCAGACCACGGCGTGCTCGGCGTTGCGCCCGGTGGCGAACGCGTTGGGCTGCTCGCTGGCCGCGATGGCCACGACCGGCATGGGCAGGCCGGCCCGCTGGCGCAGGCGATCCACCATGTCGTACAGCTCGGGGGCCTGGGCGCGCTCGATCACCCGGGCGCGGTACATCCGCAGCACGAACTTGTCGCTGAACCAGTACATCACCAGGTTCATGATGGCGGCGAAGCCCAGGAACATGACCGCGCCGTTGGGGCCGTACAGGGTCTGGCCAAAAACCACGAGCAGCGCCGAAAGCCCCGCCATCAACAGGAACACCCGCATTTTCCTACCCTCCCGATTCAGGTTCTGCGCCCTGAAAAATACCCGCCGGGCCGGGGCATGGTCCAGCCTGCGCGACGCGGCTAGTAGTCCCACTCGCGGTACAGGAAGAAACCGTACACGCGACGCATCATCCCTTCCTGGTTGAAGCCCGCGCCCGCGCTGCCGCGCGCGAAGCGATCCTCGGAGAACAGCTCCAGCGTGGCCGTGGGCCGGAAGCGCCACTCCAGGCGGACGGCGGGGTTGCTGGTGGCGTAGGCGAGGCGCTGGGAGACGCCCACGTACAGCCGGGGTGTGAAGTACCGGCCCAGCTCCAGCTGGGCGCTCGAGAACAGGCCGGCGCGCTCCCGGGCGTTGTCGGCGGCGGCGGTGCCCGGGAGGGCGTTGGCGGCGGTGAGGCTGACGTAGTCGAGCAGGCCGGCGCCCTGGGCCAGCGTCTGGAGCCCGCTCGAGGCGTAGCCGAGCAGGCTGGGCGCGAACGTGCGGCCCAGCCCGGTGAGCGTGCCCCGGGTGTCACCGGACTGTATCCCGACCAGGTTGCCCATCTCCCAGGTGGGCACCCCGAAGAACAGGTAGCTGGCGAGATCCGATTCGCTGATCGGCGGCTCCTCGTCGCTGGTGAGCCGGACGCGCGGGTTCTGCAGCGTGCCGCTCACTTCCGCCACTATGTCCAGCGGTTCGTTGCCGGCGCGGCCCTTGTACAGGGCGGTGATCAGCAGGTTCGGATCGATGCCGGGCAGACCGGTGAACTCGATGGTGCCCTCGTTCACCTGGAAGCGCCGGGCCTGCAGCGGCGGATAGACCAGC
Source organism: Gemmatimonadota bacterium (assembly GCA_012027055.1). GTDB lineage: Bacteria > Gemmatimonadota > Gemmatimonadetes > Longimicrobiales > RSA9 > VEPF01. The sequence continues at coordinate 5,956 of VEPF01000037.1, forward strand.
TGGTAGGTGCCGCGCACCACATCGAGCGGGCCCGAAAGGCGAAGATCGTCCGCGCGCCGGTCGAAGACCAGGCCGAGGTCGCCCTGGACTTCGACATCCATGTCCTGGCTGCGCAGCCAGGAGCCGCTGCCGACGCTGATCCTGGTGCTGTCGATCCGGAGGTTGTCGAGGAACGGGTTGCTGGTGATGGGCAGCACCCTGCGGCCGGCCACCAGCGAGGTGTCCACGAACTGGAACATGCTGGCGCTGTCGAGCTGGACCACGAAGAACTGCCGGTAGACTTCGTCGAGATACATGACGCCTCGCTCGACGCGCAGCGAACCCGAGACCTCGGGCGCGGCGTAGCGGCCGCCCAGGTGGATGTCGCCGGTCAGGGCCGCTTCCACGTCCCGGCGTTGCGCCGCCAGCAGGTTGTCGGCGCGGAAGCGCAGGTCGAAGGCCGGGTTGGAAAGCCGCACGAAGTCCAGGGTGCCGGTGACGGAGCCGGTCCCGGTGGCACCGTCGCGACGCGGATCGCGCGTGCGAGTGCGGGCGTTGACCTGTACGGTCCGGTCGTTGATGTCGAACGTGCCGTTGAGGTCCCGGTAGCGCACCCCGGTGGCGTTCCACGTGGCCGCCAGGCGTTCCGCCTGCAGCCCGCCCGAGAGCGCGGGATCGAGGGTGGTCCCCCCGGCCTTGATGGTGCCGTCCAGCCAGCCTTCCACCTGGCGGAAGCCGTCGAAGAACGGCAGCACCTGGGCGGCCGGCAGGCTGTCGGCGGTGATGCTGAAGTTGAGCGGCCGGGCCAGCCGGCGCTGCTTCACGCCCGTGAACCGGAGGTCGAGCGGGATCCGGCCGCCGCCGGACAGCACGCGCCTGCTGCCGTGCTGCGCTTCCAGGAACAGCTCCGCATCCTGGTCGGCGAAGTTGAGCTCCAGGAAACCGTGTTGGACGTTCACCTCGTCATAGGCGAGGCCGTTGGCGGTGAGGTTCCCGTCCACCAGCGGGGCCAGGGTGGTGCCGGTAATGCGGAGCGCGCCATCGAGCGCGCCTGCCCCGGCTGCGGGGCTGCGGGCCGCGCGCAGCAGGTCGGGGAACGGCACGGCCGCGAGCTGCAACCGGAAGTCCAGGGGCCGGGCGGCGAGCGAGTCTGAGCTCCAGCCCAGCACCCCCTCGGCCCGCAGACCACCGCGGCCATCCTGCCGGCGGAAGTTGATGGGCGAGAACGACAGCGTGCCGTCCGCCAGCTGCAGCGTCACGCTGTCCGCGAGCTGCCAGGATGCGGTGTCACCCAGCGTGAGGCGGGTGATCGCGGCGGTAGTGCGTTCCGGGTCGCGGCGCAGCCAGCCCTGCAGCTCGAACCGGTCGGTAGGCGCGCTGCGCCCACCCCCCCGCAGCGCGATGCTGGTGGTGCCGGCATTCTGCACCAGCGCCGCCGTGGCGGTGTCCAGCAGCTGGCTCCAGGCGGCAGCCGAGTCGGCGCTCACGGCCAGCTCGGCGTGCATGCTGTCGCCGCCGAGCGCGGACGCGACGAACCGGGCCCGGCCGTGCGCCACGCGAAGCGGCCCGACCACGAGCTGGCGGACGTCGCCTTCGGCCGTGGCGTGCAACCGCCCCAGGTTGCCGCGCAGTTCCCCCTGCACGCGCACGGAGCCGGCCAGTCGGGGCGCCTCCGGCTCGGTGCTGGCGGCTTCCCCGAAGATGTCCGCCTCCAGCAGGCCCACGGCAGCATTGCGCAGGTCCACGCTCAGGCTGCCGGTGCGCTCCGGCACCAGCCCGAGCGAGCCGCGGGCCGTCAGCTCGCCCGCGAGCGTGGCCGCACTCAGCGAGTCCACCAGCAGCAGCCCGTCCGCCAGGCGCGCCTCCAGCTGGCTGCGCTGCAGCGGCACCCGCAGCACGTGCGCCGAGTCCAGCCGCACCCGCACGTCGCCATGCAGCGAGCCCAGGCCGGTCCCGGTCACATCGAAGGCGACGGTCCCGTTCAGGTTGGCCCGGGGCAGACGCGGGGAGAGGGCATCCAGCTGGAACGCGCTCAGCTCGGCGCTCCCGGCGTACCGGGGCCCGTCGGAGTCGCGCGAGAGCTGGCCGCGCAGGTGCACGGGACCGGCACCCGTGCTGAGCGCGGCGTCGTAGGTCAGCCGGTCGAATGGACCGCGCAGGCTGACGTGACCGGTGGCACTGCCCTGCAACCCGGAGAGCGCCGGGTAGCGGCGCGCCAGCTCGGCCAGAGCGAACGGCCGCGCTTCCAGCTCCAGCTCCAGGGCGCGCGCCGCGGCGGGCCCGACCAGCGTGCCGGTACCGACCAGCCGGGATGTGTCGCCCGACGGCTGGAGATGGCGCAGGTCCGCGGTGAAACGCAGGTCCGACGCGAAACGACCCGTGGCACTCACCTGCCCGCTGACGCTGCCCCCGAGCCGGAGCCGGGGCTGCCAGACGTTGAGCAACTCGAGATCGAACCGCTGCAGCTCCGCGTGCAGCTGCTGCGCGCCCAGCCGGCCGCGCCGCACGTCCAGCACGCCGTCCCAGCGCACGCCCGACCCGCCGGCCCGCGCCTGCGCGGCGTCGCTCGCCAGCCGCAGGTCACCGCTGGTCTTGAGCGCGAAGAGCGGCCCTTCCGCCTCGACGGTGCCAACCGCCACGCCCTCGAAGGGCACCCCACCGGGAAGCAGCCGCTGCAGCAGGGCCACGTCCAGCGGCGAGGCCCGCAGGTCCACGCGCGTGAAGTAGGTGGTGTCGCCCAGGACCACGCCCAGCGTCCCGGCGATGCTGCTTCCGCCCGTGCGGATCCGGGCATCCTCCGCGAGCCACAGCGTGCTGTTGAGGGCGCGCTGGCTCTGGATCTGCAGGCGCCCGCTCCCGCCCCCGTCCGCCGGCAGCCGGTCCGAAAGCCACTGCAGGTCCCGGAAGGCGAACTGCCGCGAGTCGATCTGCAGGTCGTAGTAGTTCCGGCCATCGCCGGCCACCACCGTGCCGGCGATCGCGGTCGTGCTGGCGGGCAGCTCGACCTGCGGGAAATCCAGGCTCACGATGCTGTCGCGCAGCGCCACGTCCCCGCGGGCGTGGCTGAGCGGGAACGGCCGGCGGAAGACGTACGCAGTCGCGGTGGCGCGTTCTACTTCGACCAGCCGGCCGCTGTCCTGGGGCGATTCCCAGAGCACCCGGCCCAGCGCCGCGTCGATGCCCTGGAAGCGCATCAGCTTCGCCAGACCGGCCGCGTACCGCTCCAAGATCAGCCTCGCCGTGTCCTGCGGCTGCAGCCGTCCGGCCGGCAGCGGCGTGCGGATCGTGGCTTCACCGCCAATGATCTCCGCCTGCCCGATCCGCACCAGCCGGCGTTGCGGCGGGCCGGTCCGGGGCCGGGGCGCGGTGTCGGCGAACAGCAGCTGATAGTTCCACGCGCTGTCGCCGGGCAGCTTCTCGAGGAAGACGCGCGGCTGGTAAAGCGCCACCCGGTCCAGCACGATCCGGCCGGCCAGCAGCGTACGCCAGCGGTACGCGGCCCGCGCGCTGTCGACCAGCAGGAACGGGCGGCCCCGTCGATCGCTGATGGAGACGTCGTGCAGGACCGCGCCGTCGAGCAGGCCGTCACCGCTGATCCGCCCGATCGTGACGGTCCCGTGCACGCGCTCGGCGAGCCAGCCGAGCGCGTAGCGCCGCGCCCGCTCCATGCCCCAGTCGGAGCGGGTGAACAGCTGCACGGCCACCAGGGCCAGTGCCAGCAGGGCCACCGCGCCGAACCCGACGTAGCTCGCCGTGCGCCGCGCGCGTCTCACCTAGAACGCCTGTCCGATGGAGAAATGGATCTGCAGCCGATCCCAGAACGAACGATACGGATCCCACAGCACGCTCGGCTGGGCTCGCAGCTGCGTGCCGTTCTCCAGCTGCCGATAATCATCGTACTGCCGTCCCGGCTCGATGGCCTGGCACTCGGCCTGCGCCTCGGGACGATAGCACACCACGTTGGAGAGCACGGCCAGCCGCTCCGGACCGCCCCCCTGGTAGCCGATATCGACCCGCACCGGGCCGATCGGGCTGTAGTAGCGCACGCCCACGCCCGGCGACCAGGCGAGCTGATCCAGCACCACGCTTTGGCGCGTGCGCCAGACCTGGCCGAAATCCAGGAAGGCCGCGCCGCGGAAGCGCTCCAGCAGCAGCGGGAAGCGGAGCTCCACGTTGCCTTCCACGAGCACCGAGCCGCCGACCGGCTGCAGCCGGAACCGGTCGGGGCGCGCCCGCGCCAGGAAGGCGACGTCGCAGTTGCCGGCATTGATCGCCTGCGGCGTGCAGCCGGCGCCGCCCAGGGAATCCGGCTGCGCGAGCGTGCGGGCGGCATCGACCGTGAGCAGCTTGGGGCCGAGACGGTACTGGGCGAAGCCGCGCACGCTGCTCGGCCCCCCCGCGAAGAACCGCCGCTGCGGGTGCAGCCCCAGACCCTCGCCGGGCGCGCCCAGCGCGTTCGCCAGGCCACCCCGGGCCCGGGCGGCCACCACCACGCCGCGGACCGGCTCGTGATAGCCCACCACTTCGCCCAGCCCGCGCAGGTACGCGAACTCGCTGAACGTGGCCGCGCCCGCCGCCTCGCCCTCGAAGCGCACCGCGAAGCCGCGCGTCGGCGAGAGCAGGTTGTTCGCGCGCTCCAGGTTGTATGAGAGCGTCAGGGGCGCCAGCCGGTGCGAGGCGCTCAGCAGCCTGATGTCCTCTTCGTCGCACGCCGTGAAGTTGGCGCAGAAGACCTGCTCGGCGGATTCCAGCCGGGTGAGCTCGGGCCGGTAGCCTACGGCGGCCGCGCCGTACGCGCCGAAGTCCCGCCGCACCGATGCGTACGCACCGCGCGAGGTGCGCACGTAGACCTGCGGCACCGTCACCCGCTCCAGGAACAGGCCGGCGCCGAGGGTGGCGAGCGGGTCCAGAAAGCGCGGCTGTGCGAAGTCCAGGTGCAGCGAGCCGGCCAGGTTGCAGTAGATCCCGCTGCAGTCGTCGAACGGCGGCTGCACGCCCTCCAGCTGCTGCGCCACCAGGTTGGTGACGCGCGCCGTCGCTTCCAGCCGGCGGGCGCCGCCCAGCAGATTGCGGCTGAGCCAGCGACCTTCCGCGTTCAGGTATTCCGCGGTGGTGACGCCCACGCCGAAGCGGAAGCGGTGCTGCACGCCTTCGATGACCAGCACGCGCACCGGCAGCACGGAGTCCGGCCCGGTACTCAGCGGGGCGATCTCGGCGTGCCGGAAGACTTCGAGCGCGAACAGGTTGCGCTGGCTGTGCAGCAGGGCGTTGCGACTGAAAGGATCGCCGACCCGGAAAGCGAGCGCGCTCCGGATGAGCGCGGTGTCGACGCGGCTGGCGCCCTGCACCTCGATGCGGCCGAAGCGGGTGAAGGGCCCGGGCAGCAGCTGATAGGCGAGCTTCGCCTCGTAGGGCGCGCTACGCTCGATGGTGTAGTTGGCGAGCACATCGGCGTAGAAGTAGCCGCGGTCCTGGAGCCGCCCGCGGAGCGAGTCGCGGGTGGCCTCGAGCGCGATCTCGTCCAGCGGCTGGCCCACGCCCAGCGGCAGGTTGCGAGCGAGCGCGGGCGGCAGCCCGGCCGCGCCCTCGAAGTTCACCTCCGCCACCCGCACCGGCCGCCCTTCCGACACCAGGAAGCGCACCGCCACGCCACTGCCGGCCCGCACCGTGTCGAGCGCCACCTGCGCTTCGCGGAAGCCGTGCCGGTAGTAGAACAGTCGCACCCGCACGGAGTCGAAGGCCAGGACGCGGGGATCGAACCACACGCGCTGCAGCGAGCTGCCGAACCAGCAGAGCGGGAGCAGCGCGTGACTCCGGCAGTGCGTCGCATCGGCCATGATGGAGGCGCGCAGCTGCGCCTCCGCGAAGGAGGCATTGCCCTCGAAGCGGATCGAGCGGATCTCCACGGAGTCGGGCCCGCGCTGCGCAGCGGCCGGCGCCGCGGCGGCCAGCGCCCCGGTGGTGCACAGCGCCGCGCGGCGCAGTACCTGCTTACAGCGGGTCGCGGACCGGCACCGCATCGGCTCAGGCCCCCGGCCCTGTCTTCGCCGCCCGGTCCGGCGGCGGCGCCTGCGCGGATCCCGCTCCCGGCTCACCGTGCGCGTCCGCGAGCCACTGGTGGCCGGGCCGCGGGAAGCAGTGCCGGCTCACGGGCGCGAACCCACCCAGCTCGGCGAAGTACAGGTAGTGCGTGACTCGCACCCGGTCCGCGCCGATCCGGACCAGGTTGAAGCTGTTCTGCTGCCGCTCGCGGGCCCGCCCCCGCTGCGACGTGCTGGTCCCCGACTGCACGATGATGATGCCCCGCCGCTGCCGCTCGCCCGGGTACACGTCCAGCGAGTTGCCGATGTAGGCGCGGTGCAGGTGCCCGCCCATGATCAGGTCGACGTGCAGCTGCTGGAAGCGCCGCAGCGCGCGCTGCGCGTGCGGCATGACCTGACCGCCCTCGTAGTCCGGGGCGGGCGCGAAGTGGTGGTGGGTGACCAGGATCCGCGGCAGGCCGGGCGGAGCGTCGGCGAAGGCGCGGGCGCAGAACTCCAGCTGCCAGGGGTCGATCCGGCCGTTCACGACGGCGCGGAGCGGCGCCGTCGAGTTGAGCGACACCACCACCGCCTGCTCGAGCCGCAGCACGTAGTCGAGCTCCGGCGCGATGTACGCGCGGTAGTTGCGGTACGGCTGGAAGACCCGCTCGAACACGCGGTAGAGCGGCACGTCGTGGTTCCCGGGCGTGACCACGCGCGGGACGGCGGGCAGCCGGTCCAGGAAGGCGCGCGCCGCGGCATACTGCTCCGGCTTCGCGCGCTGGGTGAAGTCGCCGCTGGCCACCACCAGGTCGGGCCGCAGCTCGGCCGCCGCCCGCAACAGCGCCTCACCCACCGCGGGCACATAGGGTGGCCCGAAGTGCACGTCGGACAGGTGCAGGATGGTCAGCACGCGTTGTCCGGGGGATAGCGCCGGACCAGGCCCGGGAATGGCAGGTCGGCACGCGCGGTGGTGGCCCAGCTGCCCACCTCGCCGCGTTGCCAGTGGAACCGGCCCGCCCGGGCGACCATGGCGGCGTTGTCGGTGGCCAGCCGCAGCGACGGCGCGAACAGCTCGCCGTCGGAGCCGAGCGCGGCCGCGAGTGCTTCCCGCAGGGCGCGGCTGGCCGCCACGCCACCGCCCAGCACCACGCGCGGGCAACGGTATTCCTCGACCGCACGCAGCGTCTTGCGCACCAGCACGTCGACCACCGCGGCCTGGAACGAAGCGGCCACGTCGGCCCGCGCCTGCTCCAGCTCGTCCTGTGCTTCCAGCTCGCGGACGCGCGTCAGCACCGAGGTCTTCAGGCCACTGAACGAAAACTCGTAGTACTCGGCCCGATCGGGGCTCTGGTTCCCGGCCAGCATCGGCCGCGGGAAGCGGTAGGCGCGCGCGTTCCCTGCGACCGCGGTCCGCTGGATGACCGGCCCGCCTGGATAGCCCAGCCCCAGGATCTTGGCCACCTTGTCGAACGCCTCGCCGGCCGCATCATCGCGGGTCTCGCCGAGCAGCTCGTAGTGGCCCCACTCCGGCACCCACAGCAGCATGGTGTGACCGCCCGACACCAGCAAGCCCACGAACGGCGGCGAGGCCGCCTCGTGCTCGAGCTGAGTGGCGAACACGTGGGCTTCCATGTGATGCACCGGGATGAACGGGCGGCCCAGCCCGAAGGCGAGCGCCTTGGCCCAGGTCAGGCCGACCAGCAGCGCGCCGATCAGCCCGGGGCCGGCGGTGGCCGCCACCGCCGCGATGTCCTCGAGGCGTACGCCCGCTTCAGCGAGGGCGCCGCGCACCACATCGTCGATGGCGCGCAGGTGCGAGCGGGCGGCGATCTCAGGCACCACTCCGCCAAAGACGCGATGAATGTCCTGGGAGAGGATGACGTGACCGAGCAGCTCGCGCTCACCGCGCAGGACCGCGGCCGAGGTCTCATCGCACGAGGTCTCGATCCCGAGCACCAGCGGCTGGTCCATCAGCGCCTCTCGCCCGGCGGGGCGACGGTCAGGCTGTCCCCGGCCGGCTGCAGCGACACGATCACCCGTACCCGGCCGGGCGAGAGCACCAGGCCCGTGCCCGCGGTGTCCACCTGGATTTCCAGCGTGTCTACGCCCTGCCGGTCATCCAGGCTGAGGACCACCTGCAGCGAATCGACGCGCGCGAGCCGGCTGATGCCGCCGCTGGCGCGCACCACCGCCGGCTCGATCACGGGCGTCCCGGCCAGCTCGAAACCCGGGGCGGGCGTGCCCGACAGCTCCACGGCAACCGGGAGCAGCCTGGCCCCGATCCGCTCGAACCCGAGCCGTACCGTCAGCGGCTCGATGCGCACCACGCGCGTGCCCGGCTGCGGGTCGTAGCGCAGCCAGTCGCTGCGCAGCTCGAGCAGCGCCGTGGAATCGGTGATCTTGCCGACCGGCACGCGCAACTCCGGTGGATTGCTCGCCACCTGCAGCAGCTCGGCGCCCGGACCTTCCATGGTCACCCGCACGGCGGCCGGGTCCGGCGCCGCTGCCAGGACCCAGTCCGCGTCCTCGTTCACCACCCGTACGGGCACGTTGCGGAACGTGTAGCTGTAAGGCTGCTCGCGGCGCAGCGCTGCCCAGAACAGGAAGGCGAGCACCACCGCGGTCACCTTGAGCTGCCAGTTGTTGGTGATCTTGTCCAGCGCCTTCGCCACGCTACTCCTCCAGGAGCCTGCGCAACGTTGCCACCGTCGCGGCATCGTCCCACTCCCGCCACCCCGTCACGCGCTCGCGGATACGACCTTCGCGATCGATCAGGAAAGTGGTCGGCAATCCCTGCAGGCCGTAGGCGGTCTCGATCTCGCCGCTCGGGTCCCACAATACCTCGAAGGTGATCCCCTGCGCGCGCATGAACTCCTCGATGTCTCCGCCCGGGCGGCCCCAGGTGTTGATCGCGCCCGGCGCGGCGTCCACGCTCACGGCGACGATCCTGAGTCCCTCCTTGCCCAGCTGCCGGTGCACGCGCTCCAGCGCCGGCATCTCGCGCACGCACGGCGGGCACCACGTGGCCCAGATGTTCAGCAGCAGCGGCTGTCCGCGATAGGACGAGAGCGCGCGTGATTCCCCGGCCAGCGTCCGGACCACGTATTCCGGAACCACGCTGCCGCTCGCCACCGGCACGAACTCCCCGCGGTTCACCCAGATGAGGAGCGCGAGCACGGCCGCCAGGCCGAAGACCACTCCCCTGATACCCCAGCCACGCTTCTCCGCCATCGCTACCGACCGACCTGAACCGGTTGCCATCTCGCAAGATACCCGGGCGCGTCCGGCATCACTAGCGGCTCCTCCGCAGGGTGTCGGGCGGCAGCACCACCGCGCTGTCAGCCGCCAGCGAATCGGCCGGCGGTCCCAGGCTCACGTGCATGGTCACGAGCGCCGGCAGGCGCGCCATGCTGCCGATGGGCGGCTCCAGCGCGAAGACGCGGCCCGAGTCGAGGGGGCTCACGCTGTCCACGCGCGCGACCGCGAATCCCATTCGGACCAGCCGGTCACTGGCGCGCTCCGCGGGCTGGCCAGCACATCGGGCACCTGCACCTGCACCGGCCCCGAGCTGACCGCCACGCGCACGTCGGCTCCGCTCCGCAGCTGCTGTCCCGGCAGCGGGCTCTGGGCCACGATGTCGCCTTCGGGGGTGACCGGGTTCGGCAGCTCGATGACCTGCAGCCGCCCGAGACCCGCCTGCGCCAGCTTGCGCTCCGCCTCCACCACCGTCTGACCGTAGAGCGCAGGTACCGGTATCCCCGCCGGCGCCACGGGTTGCGGCGGGAAGATGACGAACACGGTGACCAAGTACCCGGTGGCGAACGGCCGCAGCAGCGCGGCGCCGAGCGCGATCAGCCAGAAACGGCGGCTCGGCCGGCTCCGCCCCTGCCCGGAGCGCGGCGCCCTGGCCCGCCTGGCCGGCAACCGCCGGCGCACCGACTCACCCAGCATGCCTCCTCCTCACCAGCCGGGCCGCGAACGCGCCATCCATGCCGTGCCGCTGCGGCCATACCTGCAGCCAGTCGCCCGCCCGCACGAGCGCCGGGACGGCAGCGGTCGCCGCCGGCGAGTACTCGGGGTGCGCGGCCAGAAACCACTCCACCTGTGCCTCGTTCTCCTCGGGCTCCAGCGAGCAGGTCGAATAGACCAGGATGCCGCCGGGCCGCACCAGCAACTGCGCCGCTTCGAGCAACTCCCGCTGCAGCACGGCCAGGGCCGCCAGGTCCCGGGGCAGCACCCGCCAGCGCCCGTCCGGGTGCCGCCGGAACGTCCCCGTGCCCGTGCAGGGCGCATCCACCAGGACCAGGCCCGCGCCCCGCAGCGCGGGCGCGCGCCCATCCGCCACCAGCAGCCCGGCCGCGGCCCGTCCGCCTAGGGCGCGCACCCGCGCCACATTCTCCGCGAGCCGGCGCGACCGGCCCAGCGACAGGTCCGCGGCCACGGTGTAGCGCGCGGTCGCCGCGAGCCCCAGCGCCTTGCCCCCGGGCGCGGCGCACAGGTCCGCGACCAGCGCGTCCGGCGCGGCATCCGCATACTGCACCACCAGCGCGGCCGCCGGATCCTGCCCCACGGCCGGGGCGGCGGCGAGCGCGCTGCCCAGGTCGCTGCCCGCCGCCAGCCCCATCACGTCCCGCACCAGCGGGTGCGGCTCGATCCCGATGCCGGCCGCGCGCAAGCGCTCCGCCCCGTCCGCCGCGAGCAGGCGGAGCCACAACTCCGGCCGGCGGTTGTTCGCGGCCACCAGGGCTGCCGCCTCGTCCGGACCGAAGCGGGCCAGCCAGCGCTCCACCAGCCACTCGGGGTGGGAGCCCCAGGTCGCCAGGTGGGCGCGCGGGTCGGCCGCCAGCGGCGGAAAGGTAAGCGACGTCGCGCCCCGCTGCAGCGAATGCAGCACCGCGTTCGCGAACCCGGCCGCGCGCGGGTGCGCCGCCTTGACCAGCTCCACCGTCTCCGAGACCGCGGCGTAGGCCGGGACGCCGCTCAGCTCGAGCAGTTGATAGGCGCCCAGGCGCAGCGCGTCCAGCACCTCGGGATCCACCCTGGCGAGGGGGCGGCTCGCGTGCTGTGCGAGTGCGTGGTCGAGCCGGCCCCGCAGGCGCAGTACGCCGTAGACCAGCTCCTGCGCGAGCGGCCGCTCCCGTGGCGGCAACCCGGCCAGCACCGGAACGAGCGCGCGGTCCGCCAGGTTGCCCCGGCGGACCGCGCGCAGCACTGCCAGCGCGGCCGGTCGGGCCGCGGTCCCTTCGCTCATGGCCTCAGGCCAGCATCCCCGCCAGGGGCGATGACGGCACCGCCACCTCGCGCCGCGGCATGCGCCCGGCCAGGTATGCCTCCCGGCCCGCCGCCACCGCCAGCCGCATCGCCTGCGCCATGCGCACCGGATCGGTCGCCTCCGCGATCGCGGTGTTCATCAGAATCCCGTCCACGCCCTGCTCCATGGTCTCGCACGCGTCTGATGCCGTGCCCACCCCCGCATCCACGATCACCGGGCAGTGCAGGCGCGTCTTGATCTCCCGCACGAAATACGGGTTCACCAGCCCGAGGCCGCTGCCGATGGGGCTGGCCAGCGGCATCACCGCGCTGCAACCCGCATCCTCCAGGCGCAGCGCCGTGACCACGTCCTCGTTGGTGTAGGCCAGCACCTTGAACCCTTCCCCGACCAGCTGCTGCGCGGCTGCCAGCGTGGCGAACACGTCCGGGAGCAGGGTCCGCTGATCGCCGATCACTTCCAGCTTGACCCAGTCGCTCAGCCCGGCTGCTCGTCCCAGACGGGCGTAGCGAACCGCGTCTTCCGCGGTGTAGCAGCCCGCCGTATTCGGCAACAGGAAGATGCGGCCTGGATCCAGGTGATGCAGGATCCCTTCCTCGTGCGTGCGGTCCAGGTCGATGCGGCGCACCGCCACCGTCACCATCTCCGCGCCCGAAGCGGCGATCGCCTGCTCCATGGCTTCGTTGCTGCGGTATTTGCCCGTGCCCACGATCAGCCGCGAGCCGAACCGGCGGCCGGCGATCTCGAGCGCAACATCGGCCTGCATCACCAGTTCCTGCATGGGTGGCTCAACCTCCCCCGACGAAATGGACCAGCTCGAAACTGTCGCCCGCCTCGACCGGCGTGCCATCGTAGCGGGCGCGATCGAGGATCTCCCGATTGCGCTCGACCACCACCAGCCGCGGCTGCAGTCCCAGGCTTTCCAGCAGTTGCGTCACGCTGAGCCCGGCCTCCAGTTCCCGCACATCGCCGTTCACGGTTACTTCGATCATCGCTTGCTCCTCGCCGCGGCGCGCGCCGTGCGGCCAGGCGCCGTCGCGCCCGGCCAGCGGCATCACACCCGCACAGCCGCGGACACCCCGCTTTCCAGCTGCTCCACGTAGGCACGCGCGGCCGTGCATGGATCGGCGGCCTGCCAGACCCCGCCGATCACGGCCACGCCATAGGCACCCAGCCCCAGGACTTCCGCCACGCGTTCGCAGCTGATCCCCCCGATCGCGATCACCGGCACCCCGGAACCAGGCGCCACGGCGGCGATCAGCTGGGGGCCGGCGGGCGCGCCGGCGGGATGGGAAGCGCTGGCGTAGATCGTACCCAGGAAGACGTAATCGGCTCCTTCCGCTTCGGCCAGCGCAGCTTCCGCCGCACCGTGCGTGGAGCAACCGAGCGGCGCGTGATGCAGCAGCCGCCGCGCGTCCCGGACCGGCAGCGAGCCGGCGCGCAGATGGGCGCCGGTGCGCACCGCCAGCGCGATGTCCACGCGGTCGTTGATGAGCAGGAGCGAGCCGGTACGCAGCGCAGCCGGCGCCAGCTCCGCGGCGAGCGCGTAGAGCGCCGCGGCGCTGAGCCGGTGGGCGCGCAGGTGCAGCGCGCCGGCGGCACCGAGCGCCTCCATGAGAGCGTGCGCGCACGGCATGAAGTCCGGCCGCGCCAGCACGTCATCATCCGTGACCAGGTGCAGGCGGGGCAGCATCAGCCGAGGCGGTCACCGGGCGCGAAGCCCCGGCCCCGCAGCCACTCCGCGGTGGTCATGCGCCGCTTCCCTTCCGGCTTCACCTCGCGTACCCAGACCGCGCCGTCCGCGCAGGCGATGAGCGCACCGCGGGATGGATCGTTGGGCAGCACGCGCAGCACGGTCCCGGGCTCGCCGGTGCAGCCGTGCGCGTCGTGAGCCTCCGCCACCGCCGGCCGGAACAGCTTCACTTCCTGGTCCTGCCACCGGGCCCAGGCCCCGGGCAGCTCGTCCATGGCCCGGAGTTGGCGCCCCACGGCCGCCGCATCCCCGCTCCAGTCCACGTGCGCCGTTTCCCGGTTCAGCCGGGGCGCGAACGTGGCCAGGGCGTCATCCTGCAGCCGTGGCTCCACCGCGCCCAGCTCGATCATCGCCAGCGCTTCGATCAGCGCTTCCGCGCCGATCTCGCTCAGCCGGACGGCCAGCTCCGTAGCAGTTTCCTCGGCCCCGATCGGCTCGCTCACCTGATGCAGGATCGGCCCGGCATCCATGGCCTCCACCATGCCCATGATGGTGATGCCCGTGAGCTCGTGACCCGCCAGGATGGCGTGATTGATGGGCGCGGCGCCGCGCAGCTCGGGCAACAGCGATGCGTGCACGTTGATCGACCCCTGCGCCGGCACGTCCAGCACCTCCCGCCGCAGGATCTGGCCGTACGCCACCACCACGGACAGCTCGGGCGCGAGGGCGCGGATCGCCGCCAGGAATTCGTCGCCGCGCGCCCGCTCCGGCTGCAGCACCGGGATGCCTTCCTCCACCGCGACCCGCTTCACGGGCGAGGGTCGCACCAGCCGGCCCCGGCCCGCGGGCCGATCCGGCTGCGTGACCACCCCCACCACCTCGTGGCCTTCGCCGAGCAGTGCCCGCAGCGTGGGCACCGCGAACTCGGGCGTGCCCCAGAACAGGATTCTCACCGGTGCAGCTTCTTCCACTTGTCGATGAGCAGCTTCCGCTTGAGCGGGCTCACGCGGTCGATGAACAGCACGCCGTCCAGGTGATCGATCTCGTGCTGCAGGATGCGGGCGACGAATCCTTCCACGGCCATCCGCACCGGCGCACCGTCCCGGTCCAGCCCCGCCACGGTCACGCGCACCGGCCGCTCCACGATCTCCTGCAGGCCCGGTATGCTGAGACAGCCTTCCTCGGCCCGGTCCACTTCGCTGCTCCGTTCCAGGATCACCGGGTTCACCAGCGCGAACGGCTGCACGTCATCCTGGCGCGGATCGACCACGATGACCCGGTCGCCGATGCCCACCTGCGGGGCGGCCAGGCCCACACCATCCGCCCCATACATAGTGTCGAACATGTCCGCGATCAGCGCCCGGACCGTCTCCGTCAGCGCCGGTACCGGTTGCGCGGTCCGGCGCAGCACGGGGTCGCCGAGCAGCCGGATCTCACGCTCCGCCATCAGGGCTTCTCCGGCTCGGGCGTGCCCAGTACCCGTGCGATCTTGCCGCGCGCGATCACCAGCCGCGCCTCGCCGCTCTTGATGGTGACCCGGTCATCCTGGATGTGCACCACCGAGCCGATGATCCCGCCCTCGGTCATCACCTCATCGCCCCGCTTCAGCGCATCCAGCATGGTGCGATGCTTCTCCTGCATCTTGCGCTGCGGCCGGATCAGCAGGAACCACGCGATCATCCCGAACGAAACCAGGTAGATCAGCATTACCATCAGACTGCGGTTCGCCCCGGCGCTCGGGGCCGCCGCCGCCTGCAGCGCGATCACGGCAAGCATGTTCGCCATCGCTCAGGTTCTCTCCGTTCGTGGTTTCCGCTGCGAGTGGAACACGCGCAGCCACTCGGCACTCCATTGCTCCAGCCGGCCCGCCGCGATCGCCGCTCGCGCAGCCTCCGTCAACCGCACCAGGAAACGCAGGTTGTGCAGCGACAGCAGCCGCAGGCCCAGCACCTCGCCAGCCACCGCCAGGTGCCGCAGGTACGCCCGCGTGTAGTGCCGGCAGGTGTAGCAGTCGCACGCCGGATCCAGCGGCGCACGGTCCAGCCGGAAGCGCGCCGCCTTGACGTTCACCTGCCCATCACCGGTGACCCACGCCGCGTGGTTCCGGCCGTTCCGGGTGGGGGCCACGCAGTCGAACATGTCCACCCCCCGCCGGATCGCCTCCACCAGATCCTCCGGATATCCTACACCCATCAGGTACCGCGGGCGACCTCCCGGCAGCTCCGGGATCGCGACTTCCAGCATTTCGTACATGGTCGGCTTGGGCTCGCCCACCGACAGGCCGCCGATCGCGTAGCCGTGCCACTCCCCCAGCTCGCGGGTCCGCCGGGCGGCCTCCCGGCGCAAGTCGGCGAACCCCGAGCCCTGCAGGATGGGGAACAGCGTCTGGGCATCGGCCCGGCCATCCTCGGCCGCCAGCTGCCCGAAACGGCGGCGGCAACGGGCCAGCCAGCCGAGCGTCCGCTCGCAAGCCGCCACCGCGACCTCCCGACTCGCCTGGCCGGGCGGGCATTCGTCGAAGGCCATGATGATGTCCGCGCCGAGGGCGCGCTCGACCTCCATCACGCGCTCCGGCGTGAACAGGTGGCGGGAGCCGTCGATGTGGCTCTGGAACTGTACGCCCTCATCGCTCACCCGGGTCAGGCCCGCCAGGCTGAATACCTGGAACCCGCCCGAGTCCGTGAGCACCGGCCTTGCCCAGTGCATGAACTCGTGGATGCCACCCAGCTCGCGCACCACCTCGTGGCCCGGCCGCAGGTACAGGTGGTAGGTGTTGGCGAGCACGATCTCCGCGCCGATCTCGGTCACTTCCTCGGGCGTCACGGTCTTCACGGTCGCCCGGGTGCCGACCGGCATGAACGCAGGTGTGTGCACCGGGCCGTGCGGCAGCTGCAGCCGGCCGGCGCGCGCCGCGCCATCACGGTGCACCACTTCGAACTCGAACATCAGAGCACCGCCATGGCGTCACCGTACGAGTAAAAGCGATACCGCTCCGCCACCGCCTCGCGATAGGCGCTCATGACCCGCTCGTACCCGCCCAACGCGGTCACCAGCATGAGCAGCGTGGAACGCGGCAGGTGGAAGTTGGTGAGCAGGTGATCGACGGCCCGGAACCGGTAGCCGGGCCGGATGAAGAGCCGCGTCCACCCGCTGCCCGGCACGATCGCGCCGCCCTCGGAGGCGACGCTCTCCAGCGTCCGCGTCACCGTCGTGCCCACCGCCCACACTGCTCCGCCGGCCGCGCGCGCGCCGTTGATGCACTCGGCCGCACAGCTCGGCACCTGGTACCACTCCTCGTGCATCGGGTGGCGGGCCGGGTCCTCCACCTCAACCGGGCGGAAGGTGCCGACGCCGACGTGCAGCAGGATCCGCGCGAGCCGCACGCCCTGCGCCTCCAGGCGTTCCAGCAGGGCGGGCGTGAAATGCAGCCCGGCAGTCGGCGCCGCCACCGATCCCTCGGTGCGCGCATACACCGTCTGGTACCGCTCCGCGTCGAGCGCCTCGTCCGCCCGGTCGATGTAGGGCGGCAGGGGCATGTGGCCGTAGCGGCGGATGGCATCCGCGGGGGCAAGTGACGTCTCCAGCCGCACCCGGCGGAGCCCGTCCGGCAGCGACTCCAGCACCGTCACCAGCAGCTCGTCGCCCACCCGGATGCGGCGCCCTTGCCGGAGCCGCGCCCCGGGGCGAACCATGGCTTCCCATTCGCGCGCGTCGCTGCCCGCGGCCTCGCCGTCGAGGGGCCGTAGCAGCAGCACCTCGGCATGCCCGCCCCCCGGCAGCCGGATCCCGAGCAGGCGCGCGCGCAGCACGCGGGTTTCGTTCAGCACGATGACGTCGCCGGGCCTGACCAGCTCGACCAGGTCCCGGAACCGATGATGCGCCACCCGACCGCTCGCCCGGTCCAGCACCAGCAGCCGGCTTTCGTCCCGCTGCGGCGAGGGGTAGCGGGCCACCAGCTCCGGCGGCAGGACGTAATCGAAGGCCGAGGTCGGGTACGCGAGGGCGTTCACGCGTCGAAGAGGTTCACCTGCGACTGCGGCGCCGCGATCCGCTCCGCCGGCAGGGCATAACCGAACCGGCGGTAGGCGTTGTTGGTGGCGATCCGGCCCCGCGGCGAGCGCATCATGAAACCGTTCTGGATCAGGAACGGCTCGTAGACCTCCTCCAGCGTGCCGGCATCCTCACCCACCGCCACCGCCAGCGTGTTGAGGCCGACCGGACCGCCATCGAAATGCTCGATGATGCTCTTCAGGATGCGCGCATCCATCTCGTCCAGGCCGTACTCGTCCACGTCCAGCATCGCCAGTGCCGCGCCCGCCACTTCGTGCGTGATCACGCCATCCGCCTTCACCTGCGCAAAGTCCCGCACCCGGCGCAACAGCCGGTTGGCGACGCGCGGCGTACCGCGCGCCCGGCGCGCGATCTCCTGCGCGCCCTCCGCCGAGCACGCCACGCTCAGGATCTCCGAGCTGCGGTTCACGATCACCGCCAGCTCCGCCGGGCTGTAGAAGTTCAACCGCTGCACGATCCCGAACCGCGCCCGCATCGGGGGCGTGAGCAGTCCGAACCGCGTCGTCGCCCCCACCAGCGTGAAACGCTCCACCGGCATCGACACGGTCTGGGCCTTCGGGCCGTCCGAAAGCCGGATGTCGATGCGGTAGTCCTCCATGGCCGGGTACAGGAACTCCTCCACGATCGGCCGCAGCCGGTGGATCTCGTCGATGAAGAGGATGTCGCCCTCGCGCAGGTTGGTCAGGATCCCCACCAGGTCGCCCGGCTTCTCCAGCACCGGACCGGAGGTGGTCTTGATGTTCACCCCCAGCTCCCGCGCCATCAGGATCGCCAGCGTGGTCTTGCCCAGGCCGGGCGGCCCGTGGAACAGCGTGTGGTCCAGCGGCTCCTTGCGCCCGAGCGCGGCATCGATCGCGATGCGCAGCGTGTCCTTCACCTTCGGCTGGCCGATGAACTCCTGCAGCCGCTGCGGGCGGAGCGAGAGCTCGACGGCGCTCTCCTCGGTCAGGACTTCGGGCGTGGTGATCTCGGATCGCATGGCGATGTGCCTGCCTGGGCGAAACAGTGGGAATGCGCGGCCGTATTATCGCTTGGGGGACGCAGCTCGGGCAACGGCGCGCGTCGCGAACTTTTCCGCGCGGCCGCGGGTATCAGCTCCGTCCAGCAGCCCACAGGCGTCCGCGGGTGCGGTCGTAGGCCCACGCAACCGCGATACGAGGAAACGGCGCGGCCGCACCAGCGGTCGCGCCGTGTCCTGTCCGTCCCTGCTCTTGCCCCGTGTGGAGCCAGGGGAGCTCGCCCCTGCGGCGCCCAAGCCGCTGCCGCGGCTACCGCTCGAACGCGAAGTCGTACTCCAACCGGATGCTGTCCTGCACGCTCAGCACGAACGCCAGGCGCGGCACCTCCAGCTGGTAGTCCGCGAACCTGAAGTGCGTGCGCGCCGCCCCCGTTATCCGGCCGCCGGTGAAGCTCGCCTTTACCTCCCACACGCTCGGCTGCGTCACCCCGTGCAGCGTGAGCTCGCCCGTGAGCTGGAAGGTGTACTCGCCCTCCCGCGGCAGCGGCCAGGGAAGGCCGCGCAACCCGCTCGGCCGGAGCACGGCCGTGGGATACTGCTCCACTTCCAGCGTCCGCCGCCGTACGAAGTTGTCCCGCCGCTCCTGATCCGTCCTGATGCTCGCCAGGTCGATGCTGATCGCCGAGCTGTCCGCTACGAACCGACCCCGGTCATCCAGCACCAGCTGGCCCGTGATCGCGGTCGTCACCCCCACTGCATCGTTGCGCAACGGCCGGCCCGCCAACTGCTCGTTCACGACGTAGCGGGCCTCGTTGCCCGCCACCGCCTACCGCAGCCGCGTGTACCCGGTGTCCGCCGCGCCTGCCCCACCGCCCCGCTCCGGCCCGCGCATGCTGTCTCCGGCCG